>JBFWIW010000060.1:0-18496 GCA_050253535.1 Oscillospiraceae bacterium | reverse complement strand
TGGTCGGAGTGGTGGGACTTGAACCCACGGCCTCATGGTCCCGAACCATGCGCGATACCAAACTTCGCCACACCCCGATGTCTGTGTTAAGCGCTTGTTAATTATAAGTTTTAGGCGGCGGCTTGTCAAGCCTAAAAAATTCGTCCTTAATATTTCTTTTGACTGCGCAATTGCTTAAGCGTACATGCAATAATATTTTAAGGGGGCGCTGGTGTGAAAGAGTTTTACACTATTTATAGGTTGATTTTTCTTGTCGGCGGCTTATCTGGCCCTGCGGCGTGGTATACTTACGGCGACGACACCGGAAACCTGATTCAGCACGGTATCGCTGCCCTCCCGAAGTCGTTCCCTTTTATAAGGAACAAAAAATGCTGCTGTTCGTCATATTTAATATTCAGCGGTTTTCTGAATTTTCAGGCTGAGTGAGAGGAGGCTTAAAGTTAGATGAAATTTATAAAGAAGCTTACAGTATCAATTCTGATAATATCCCTGATAACGACCATGATTCCGTCGTTTGCTTTTGCCGGGGCGGTTATGGACGACGGCAACTTTGTAACATTTGATTACAGCGACGTGCAGAGCGGCTGGTATGAGAAATGGGCTGGGCTGTACGGCTATAACGACGTCTTTGAAAGCGGAGACGACTGTTTCTATCCTTACAGAGCGGTTACGCGGATGGAGTTTGTCCGTTTACTCCACAGGGCGCTTGATATAAACATAAATTATTTTGATTATGGCCCGGCCGACATTAGTGATTACTTTGACGATGTGGAGAGTGACGGCACGGGGGCGGGTGACCTTTATGACCTTGTGACCTGTGGAATTGTGGACACGACGGGCAGCTTTGATCCCGATGGACAGCTGGACCGCGACGAGATGATTCACTATATTATGAATGCCTTTTATTATTTCGCCGGCAGCGACTACGCCATACCGGATCTGACGTTTTCACCTTTTGAGGACGATTCCAATATCAAAGCGGAGTACGGTACCGATGTGAAACGCTCTGTTATTCTGGGACTTATAACCGGCAGGGGAGAGCACCTTCTTTACCCGCGCGACGGAGCGACCAGGGCGGAGGCCGTCACTGCGGCTGGGCGGCTTGCGGCGTTCCCGCAGGAATACAAATCAAATGTTGTGATCAAGGCGTCGGCAGAAGAAGAGGACGGAGTACTTCGCTTGTCACTTTCCGTTCTGAACAACACGGAAAAAACTGTTACGATCAATCACAACAGTGGAAAGATGTTCGATTTTATGATTCTGAACAAGGGCGGAGACATAATGTACCGCTGGTCCGATGGAATGGCGTTTACCATGATGATCACAACGACCGAAATCGACCCAGGAGATGATATCGTTTTTTCAGACGTACTCAATGCGTCCGCTTATTCCGCAATAAGGGACGAAGCCGCCTACGTTAAGGCGTACATTGTCGGAACCTCCCCAGACTTTACAGTAAATGCGGACGGATATTATGTCGCGGACACACCGTTTTCGGCGTAGCGTGACAAATTCAGACGGCAGCACGGCGATATAATTAAAAAAGGAAGGTTGGGTTAAGCCCGGCCTTCTTTTTTTAACAGGCCGCTTTTTTATCATCAGATTAATCGAATAATTGTAACAGATACCATATCCTGTTTACCGACTGTAGAGGTGAATTTTTGGCCATATAGAATTTTGGCATCTTCAAATGCTGCAAGAACACCCGTTATGGACCGGGCGTGGCTATAGCTGCTTAACTACTCTCAAAATTTTGCCATAGACTTTTTGTTTACCTTTGTAATAGCTTCCGTGTACAGGCAATATACTTTTTACGGAGGCTGATAAAATGAACAACTTACATAATACAAATACATACAGAAGAAGGAAGCGGGTCAGCTCCCGGTCTAACCAGGTGCATCATGACAGTCTAAGAGAGAATATAAGGGCTGTAAAGTTAATCGTATGTATTGCTATATTTGCGCTCTCGGCAGCTATTAAATTAATTTTTCCGGCGTCTCTGGAAAAAGTGGAAAGCGATGTATTTCGCGTCATATCCGGCGATGTCAATTACCGAGCTGCGGTTGAGGCAATAGGGCGAGGCATAGGTGGAGAGACGGATATGAAGGAAGCTTTTTCCGACGCGTGGGTATATGCCTTTGTACAGGATGGCGGAGCTACGCCCGCGAAGGCTGCCGGTGTGCAGAATGTGGAAGCGGAAGAGGTGTGATGTTCAAAAAAATATCGGTAGGAGCGGACTTTTTTGTTTTGCTCTTTCTGCTTATTTTGTTTTGCAGCGACGAATTATTACTGCTTTTTGCTGCGGCCGTTATCGCGCATGAAGCCGGACATATCATTGCGCTGCAACGTTGCGGCGCTGCCGCAGAATGCGTGAAACTGCGTTTTTACGGGATTTCGATAAGTTATCGGGAGGAGAAGCTTACATTTTGCAAAAATATCCTGTGCGCGGCCGCCGGTCCGGCGGCCAGTCTTATCCTTGCGCTATGCGCCGGAGTGTACGGCAGATATTTTGCGAACGACGGAGCCTATCTCCTTGCCGGCATAAGCTTTGTCCTGTTTGCGTTCAATATGCTGCCGGTATATGCGCTGGACGGCGGACGGATGCTGTTTTTTATTTTTGAGAGGTATTTAGGCGGTAAGGCGGAGCTTATCCTTCTTTATACCGGCCTTGCCGTATCGCTTTTATTCATACTAGGCGGCTTAGCCATGTGTAAAAACGGGTACGGAAACCCCATCATTCCGGGAGCAGGCCTCATAATCGCTGTTTCCTGTTGTAAAAAAAATATTTTAGATGTAATATAAAATAATATTACTATAAATATTTACAAGGAAAACGATATGGACGAAAGCCTGAAGCGGATACTGCCTAAAGTTCAAAAGCCCGCCAGATACACCGGCGGCGAATACAATGAGATAATAAAAGACCGTGGTTCTGTTGATACGCGCGTAGCGTTTTGCTTTCCGGACACCTATGAGATCGGGATGTCAAATCTGGGGCTCAGGATACTGTACGGCGCATGGAACGAAATAAATGGGGTATGGTGCGAGCGCGTATTTGCCCCATGGGGCGACATGGAAGAGGAGATGCGCAAAGCGGGCATCCCCTTATTTGCGCTTGAGAGCGGCGACTATATACGCGATTTTGACATCATCGCTTTTTCTCTTGGTTATGAGATGGCCTATACAAGCGTACTCAACATGCTCTCGCTTGCGGGTCTGCCGCTTTTTTCAAAGGACAGGCAGGGTCTCACGCCGCTTGTGATTGCGGGCGGGACAGCCTGTTTTAATCCGGAGCCGCTCTCGGATTTCGTGGATATCTTTCTCATCGGAGAGGGAGAAGACGTGATAGGTGAAGTGACGGAGCTATACCGAAGCGCAAAAAGGGACAGGCTTTCAAAGGAATCCTTTTTGAAAAAGGCGGCGGCCATCCAGGGCGCTTATGTGCCGTCAATGTACAACGTCTCATATAACACGGACGGGACGGTAAATGAAATCAAGCCGAAAAGCGGAGCGCCCGCTACGGTCACAAAGCGTATAGTTCAAAATTTCGACGAGTCATATTTTCCCGAAAAGACCATCGTGCCGTCAACAGAGATAGTTCACGACAGGGTAGTCCTGGAACTTTTCAGAGGGTGTATAAGAGGCTGCCGCTTCTGTCAGGCCGGCCACGTATACCGCCCGGTCAGGTCGCGTAAACCGGACGTCCTTTTAAAGCACGGCGTGGAAGCGCTCAAGGACTCCGGCTATGAGGAGATAACGCTCTCGTCGCTGAGTACGAGCGATTACAGGGAACTCGGAGGGCTCTGCGATGGACTTCTTGACTGGTGCGAGGGCAGAAACGTGAGCCTATCACTTCCGTCTTTGCGCGCGGACAACTTTTCAATAGAGCTCATGGAGCGCGTCCAAAAAGTCAGAAGGACGGGACTCACCTTCGCTCCGGAGGCGGGGAGCCAGAGACTGCGCGACGCGATAAATAAGAATGTACTCGAGGAAGACCTTTTGAATTCCTGCCGCATAGCTTTTGAGGGCGGCTGGAACTCACTGAAGCTGTATTTCATGCTTGGGCTTCCGACTGAAACGGACGAAGACGTCGTGGCGATAGCCGAGCTCGCGGGGAAAGTTCTGTACACATGGAAACAGCACGCCGCAAACAAGTCGCGCGGCGTGAAGATAACGGTCAGCACATCTTGCTTTATACCAAAGCCTGATACTCCGTTTCAATGGGAGGCGCAGGTGACCCGCGAGGAATATGAGCGCCGTGTCGCACTGCTCCGCAGCAGCATGCGCGCACGCGCTATAACATATCATTGGCACGCGCCGGATACGAGCTTAATCGAAGCCGTCCTTTCCCGGGGGGACAGAAGACTGGGAAGCGTTCTGCATGAGGTCTGGCGTACGGGTGGAAAACTCGATTCCTGGGATGAATATTTTTCGTTTGACCGCTGGATGGCGGCATTCGGGACATGCTCTCTCGACCCATCGTTCTACGCAAACCGCGAGAGGGGCGAGGACGAGGTCCTGCCGTGGTCACACATTTCCTGCGGCGTTAGCGAGCAGCATTTTAAAGACGAGCGACGCGCGGCGTATGAGGGCGTCATAACGCCCGATTGCCGCAAAGCGTGTACTGGATGCAGTGCCTCCGCTCTGTATAAGGGAGGGCGCTGCGATGAGTAATCAGAGGATAGTTTTTAAAAAAGAGGGCAAAGCAAAATATATTTCACATCTGGATCTCATGCGCACAATGCAGCGCGCTTTTATACGCGCCGGCGTCACAGTTAAGCACACGGAGGGATTTAACCCGCATCCTTATATGGTTTTTGCGCTGCCGCTCTCCGTCGGCGCGGAGAGTGAGTGTGAGATGATGGATTTTACTCTTATCGGAGAGGACGTAACGATAGAAAATTTGCCAATGCACATAAACCGCGCGCTGCCGGAGGGAATAATGATTACAGAAGCCTATAATACCGAGCGCAGATTCAAAGAGATCGTCTGGCTGAAGGTTGAGGGCACTCTCTGGTACGACACCGGGCTGCCGGAAGGTGCGGCGGAAAAGCTTTCATCGTTTTTCGCGTCGGAGAAAATAGTGATGTCGAAAAAGACCAAGAGCGGAATCTCGGATTCGGACATAAAGCCGTGTATAAACGCCATCGATTTCAAAGCGGCGGACGGAAAAAGAATCAGTGTCGAGACAGTCCTCACCGCGCAGAACCCATCACTTAATCCCGAACATCTCGTCGGCGCGCTGCGCCAGCTCAGACCTGATATCGCCCCGGACTTTGCGGAATTCCGGCGAAAAGCCGTATATGACAAAGACATGAAAATTTTCAGATAACAGGAGGATAAGCAATTGGAAAGCTCAATAAAAAGAATAGGTGTACTGACTTCCGGCGGTGATGCCCCGGGTATGAACGCGGCGATCCGTGCCGTGGTGAGGACTTCCTGCTCTCTGGGAATAGAGTGCGTCGGCATAAGGCGCGGATATCATGGCCTGATAGCCGGTGATATGTATCCGATGACCCCTAAGGATGTTAACGGCATCACCTCCAGAGGCGGAACTATACTTTATACCGCGCGCAGCCGTGAATTCATGACGGAGGAGGGCTTAAAGCGCGCGGCCGACAACTGTAAGTTCATGGGGATACAGGGAGTCGTCGCAATAGGCGGCGACGGTACGTTCAGAGGTGCTCTTGAGCTCTCCAAACACGGCGTGTCTGTTGTGGGCGTGCCGGGCACAATCGACAACGATATCGCCTGCACAGCTTACACGATCGGCTTCGACACCGCGTGCAATACAGCTATAGAGGCCGTTGACCGCCTCCGCGATACCATGCAGTCGCACGAGCGCTGTTCGGTAGTCGAGGTCATGGGCAGAAACGCGGGCCATCTCGCGCTCAACGTCGGCATAGCAGCAGGAGCTACGGCAATCCTTGTCCCGGAGAAAAAGATTGATTTTGATAAGGACCTTGTAGGCAAAGTACGCGCGGCTCGTCTAAACGGCCGTACACATTTTATGATAATCGTTGCGGAGGGCGCCGGAAGCGCCGCGGACGTCGCATGCCGAATTAAAGATGAGACGGGAATGGAGACGCGCGTCACGATCCTCGGTCATGTCCAGCGCGGCGGGTCGCCCCTTGTGCGCGACCGGGTAATTGCCTCGCGTATGGGGTATTCGGCTGTTCAGGTACTTGCATCGGGAAAGACCGACAGGATAATAGGTTTTGACGGAAAGCAGTATATCGACGTTGATATAAACGAGGCGCTTCAGATGAAAAAAGGGCTTGATGAGGACGTCTGGGCGATACTCGACGCGATAACTTTCGGTGCATAAGCATAACGGACTGAAATTAAACGGCTGATAATGGAAGCGTTATGATTGACTGGTAAAAGACAAAAAGCAAAAAAGCATTGAAAAGTGCTTGCATTCTGTAAATTCGTGTGCTATTATACTACAGCATGTGCGAAAACTTTTAGTTTTCTTATCGGGATGGTCCTCTGCCGCCATGCTGCGGCACGAACGTCTGCTTTGAAGGGAGGATAAAAAATGGATCTTATCCAGACACTCAATCAGCAGTATATGAAGTCCGAGCTTCCCACAATGAATGTCGGTGATACTGTTAAAGTTACGGTACGTGTCAAAGAAGGTAACCGTGAGAGAAATCAGGTTTTTGAGGGGACCATTGTTGCTAAAAAGCACGGCGGCATAAACGAAACGATTACGGTTCGCCGTATTTCCAATAACGTAGGCTGCGAGAAGGTTTTCCCCGTTCACTCTCCTACGATCGTCTCTGTTGAGACTGTCAGACGCGGCAAGGTCAGAAGAGCGAAGCTCTATTACCTCAGAGACAGAATCGGCAAGCAGGCAAAGGTCAAGGAAAGAATTTAAAAAAAGGGGCTTCGGCCCCTTTTTTTTATTGCTGAAAATGTATATAATCTAGTTGTGTTAATTACATCCGTATCCAGCTTTCGAAAGGAAAGGCCTTTTATAATGGACAACAACGAGAAGGACAACAGCTATCTTGACCTTGAATACCTGAAAGAATTATACGCCGAAACTGAGGCTGACAAGCCGGACGCTTCGGATGCTCATAATAAAAATGATAACGTCGCTGTAAAAAAAGACGATTTATCCGCAAGCATGGGGCTTTACGACTGGACACAGTGTATTGTCTCTGCGCTCATATGCGGCATTTTTATTTTCATGTTCTTAGGCAGAGTAATCGGTGTAATCGGCTCGTCGATGGTGCCGACGCTGCATGACGGCGACAGTGTGATAACCTCCAAGTTATTTTA
This sequence comes from Oscillospiraceae bacterium, assembly GCA_050253535.1. Lineage (GTDB taxonomy): Bacteria > Bacillota > Clostridia > Oscillospirales > Oscillospiraceae > JBFWIW01. Next base: position 11,206 of record JBFWIW010000060.1, on the reverse strand, counting down.
TGAACCTGAGTACGGCGATATAGTCGTGGTCCAGACGGCAACTTTCGGGGAAGATCCGATTGTAAAGCGCGTCATTGCCACTGGCGGACAGACCGTAGATATAGACTTTGACCTCGGCATCGTATATGTCGACGGTGTCGCTCTTGATGAAGATTACACAAACGATCTAACCTATTCGGAGGAAGATTTCAGCGGTCCGGTGACGATACCCGAGGGATATCTCTTTTTGATGGGCGATAACCGCAACGCCTCGACCGACAGCCGCTCACTGCATGTGGGACTTGTAGACGAGCGCTGTATACTCGGAAAAGTGTATTTTGTTATATTTCCGGGCAGTGAAGAAAGCGGCTCCCGTGACTGGAGCAGAATAGGCAGTGTTTACAAATGAGTCAGGAGATAAACATCCAGTGGTTTCCCGGCCACATGACCAAGGCGCGCCGTATGATATCTGATACGGTGAAGCAAGTGGATGCCGTATGCGAAATCATCGACGCGCGCATACCGGTATCTAGCCGAAATCCGGATCTAGACGATATGACGGGAAATAAGCCCCGTCTTATCATAATGAACAGAACGGATCAGGCCGACCCCGTATCGACTCAGAAATGGGAAAACTATTTTAAAAGTACAGGCATGTCTGTTTTAAAGACGGATTCAAAGTCAGGCGGCGGTACGGAAAAATTCCCTGCGGCTGTCCGTCAGCTTTTAAAAAAGAAGCTTGACGAATTTAAAGCGAAGGGGCAGACCGGCAGGCAGATAAGAGTTATGATCGTTGGCATACCAAATGTCGGCAAGTCGTCGTTTATAAACAAAATAGCAAAGCGGAGAGCCGCAATAGCCTCCGACAGACCGGGTGTCACTAAGGGAAAGCAATGGGTGAACATCGATTCCGGCCTCGAGCTTCTGGACACGCCAGGGATACTCTGGCCTAAATTTGAGAGCCAGACCGTCGGAGAGAATCTCGCTTTTACAGGCGCCGTCAAGGATGAAATCCTGGACCGTGTGACGCTCGCCGCGAACCTGATGACGAGGTTAAGGGACTGCTACCCCGAGAACATAGAAAAACGATATGGCTTCAGGGCGGAAGCCGAGGCAAACGGCTATGATCTTCTTGGACTCGCGGCCAAAAGGAGAGGTTTTTTAATTTCCGGCGGCGAGTACGACTATGAACGGATGGCCGTGGTGTTTTTGGATGAATTCCGCGGCGGAAAGTTGGGCCGTATCACGCTTGAATTGCCGCCGGAGGGGCCGGACGCATGACGGACTGGCGTATAGAAAATGAGTGCTTTGCCGAAGGATTCGCGTCTATTTGCGGAGTGGACGAGGCGGGCAGAGGCCCGCTTGCGGGAGCCGTATACGCGGCGGCGGTGATTTTACCGCCGGGATTTGAAATAAAAGGACTGGACGACTCAAAGAAACTCTCAGAAAAAAAGCGCGAAGAGTTTTACGGTGTCATTGTCGAAAAAGCCGTTTCATACGGAGTTGCCTCGGCGAGTGAGCGGGAAATAGACGAGCTCAACATTTTATACGCGACATATCTCGCTATGAACCGCGCCATCGAAAAGCTGTCAAAAGCGCCGGAGCTCTCCCTCATCGACGGGAACCGCTCGGCGGGAATACGCTTTCCAAACCGCTGTATAGTGGGAGGAGACGGTAAATCAGTTTCGATTGCCGCAGCTTCCATACTTGCGAAAGTTACGCGCGACCGGTATATGAAGAGCCTCTCTGAAGAGTATCCTGAGTATCTGTTTGACCGGCACAAGGGTTACGGTACAAAGCTGCATTACGACATGCTCCGTAAGTACGGTCCCTGTCCGGTACATAGGCTGTCTTTTCTTAAAAAGATGCATTAGTGAGCCGCTGGTTAATTCGACAGTCGGCGGCTGAGGGGATGATTTTCCGCCATTTCATCCAAAAAACCTCGTTAATACATCAAAGTATTCCTGCGCTTTTGAACGAATTAACGAAAAATCCTTTAACTCATCCATTCAATGCGATTTAATCAGCGGCTCTTTAGTTCTTGATTGAAAGTATAATATGACTATTCTGCTTCGGTGGTGATTTCGATTAATACAAAAATTCAGGGCAGATGGGGCGAAGTCCGCGCCTCCGAATATTTAAAGAAAAAAGGCTATGATATCATTGGAATGGGCTATGCGACCCGTTTCGGTGAGATAGATATCATCGCAAAGGATAAGACTTTTGTCGTCTTCGTTGAGGTAAAGCTGCGTAAGAGTGATAAATTCGCCCCCGCCATGGCGTTCGTTACAGCGGAAAAGCAGCGGCGAATCGTCACCACGGCGGGCCTCTGGCTTACGCAGAACGACCTCGGGCTTCAGCCGAGGTTTGATGTTATTGAGGTCTATGCCCCACAGGGAATCGGCACTGTTGATCCGAAGATTAACCACATAGTTAACGCGTTTTCGGAGGCCGGTGCATAATGGGGACTCCGCTTTTTGACGCGCACTGCGACACGGCGTTCGAGACGCTCCGAAAGGGCGAGGGGTTCCGTGAAAACACAGGCCACAACGACCTAGTCCGCGGCTCGGCGTTTTTCCCGCGTGCGCAGGTATTTGCTATATATGATAAAGGCGGCGGTATACGGGAAAAATACAGGCGTCAGATTGAACATATAAAAGCGGAGCTCTCAATAAACTCCGATATTATTTCTCTGTGTACGTCCGGATCTGATATAGGCAGTGCTGTAGCAGCGGGTAAGCAGGCTGCTTTAATTTCCGTGGAGGGCGCCGAGCTTCTCGGGTGCAGCCCGGAAGGGCTTATTGAAGCTTACGGAGAGGGCGTCCGAATAGTAAATCTTACCTGGAATTTTGAAAACAGACTATCCGGCTCCAACGCCGAAGGGAAAGACAAAGGGCTTACCAAAGATGGGATAGAGTTTGTAAAGCTCTGCGGAAATCTGGGGGTTACTATAGACCTGTCACATATCTCTGATCCCGGGTTCTGGGATGTGCTCGAATATGCTGAAGGGCCGGTTATCGCCAGCCACTCCAATTCCCGCACAGTCTTCGCTCACCCGCGTAATCTTACGGACGACATGTTTAAAGCGTTAGTGGAGCGGGGCAGTGCCGCAGGGATAAACCTCTACTCAGATTTTCTGGGCGAAGATCCGGATATCGATACCGTCATCAGTCATATAGAACACTTTCTGGAGCTCGGAGGCGAAAAAAGTGTCGGTATCGGGGCCGATTTCGACGGCTGCGACAAGCTGCCTCGGGGAATTGAGGGAATACAGGATATGGGAAAACTCTATGATTCTCTCCTCGGGCGGGGTTTTACGCAAAGCGTTGCCGACGATATTTTCTTTAACAATTTCATGAGAATTTTTATATAGAATTGGAAGGACATTACAGATGAGATACCAGAGTACCCGTGATAAAAAAATCTCCCTCACAGCCTCTGAAGCTATTGCGCGAGGCCTTTCACGCGAGGGCGGACTCTTTGTCCCGGAAATTTTGCCGAAACTCCCCACCGGAGCCCTGAAGGAGCTCTGCAACATGACGTATCAGCAGAGGGCGGTTTACGTCATGAGCATGTTCCTTGAAGATTTTACGGTGGCGGAATTGAACGACTACATCTATCGCGCTTACGGGCCGAAGGGGTTTGACAGCCCGAAGACAGCCCCCGTGCACAAAGCGGACTCCGGGACGTATTTTCTGGAGCTGTGGCATGGGCCGACCTGCGCTTTCAAGGATATGGCGCTGCAGATACTGCCGTATCTGCTGACGGCTTCCCTCAAAAAGTCCGGCGAGGAGAGGACAGCCTGCATTCTGGTCGCTACCTCCGGCGACACCGGCAAAGCCGCGTTGGAGGGATTCTGCGACGTTCCTAAAACTAAGATCATGGTCTTCTATCCCAAGGATGGCGTGTCCGATGTCCAAAAGCTCCAGATGACGTCACAGGGTGGCAGCAACGTCGGAGTCTGCGCCGTTACAGGGAATTTTGATGACGCTCAGACAGGCGTAAAAAATATTTTTTCTGACGAAGGGCTCCGTGAAGACCTTTCAAAGAAGGGATATTTCCTATCGTCGGCGAACTCTATAAACTGGGGCCGCCTTCTGCCTCAGATCGTCTACTATATCTCAGCCTACTGTGATATTGTGAAAAAAGATGGCTTAAAGCTCGGCGATAAAATAAATTTCAGTGTCCCCACGGGCAATTTCGGCGATATTTTAGCGGGGTACTACGCTATGCGCATAGGGCTTCCCGTAAATAAATTCATCTGCGCGTCGAATATGAACGACGTCCTGACGGAATTTATAGCGACCGGCGTTTACGACCGCAACAGGAAATTTTATACTACAATATCGCCTTCAATGGATATACTGGTTTCAAGTAATTTAGAGCGGCTGATTTTCGAACTCTGCGGTAAGAACGACGAACTGGTCTCCGAATATATGAAGGCGCTTTCGTCCGAAGGCAGATACGAGGTATCCGGCGAGATAAAGTCCGGAATTGAAGCTGTCTTCGCCTGCGGCTCATCTACCGATAATGAAACAAAAGCGCTTATCGCCCGGACGTTCGGTGACAGCGGTTACCTTATAGATACGCATACGGCAGTAGCCTACAGCGTTTTAAATAAGTACCGTGAAAAGACCGGCGATATAACGCCGGCCGTGGTCGTCTCCACAGCAAGTCCGTATAAATTCTGCGACAGTGTTCTGGACGCGCTGGGAAAAAGCGTATCCGCCCCCGGAACCGAGCTTATTTCAATGCTCGAGGAGGCGACAGGCACCGAAGCACCCCTGCCGCTCAAAGCACTCAGAACAAAGCGCCCGCGATTTAACGACTGCGTCGAAAAAAGCGACATGAAAGCGGTAATAGAGAAATTTCTCGCCTAGTTGATTATGTAGTCAAAAACCGGCCGCAAAGCCGGCCGGCTTTTGACTAGAAAACTTATTACATGCTGTGTTTATCGCTTTTGCCGTTGCTTGACGTGGTGAAGGTGGAGCAAAATGTCTCGCCCTTGCGGAGTGCTGAGGGCGATTCAACCGTAATTTCATCGGCGCAGCAGCAGTTATTATCACCGTGATATGCGCAGTTTGCAACTTCGCAGCCGACGTGACAGATTCCATTTGACTTTTTGTCAGGCATAATGATTCTCCTTTTAATTTATTGCACGTTTATTATCTGCACAATTATCGAACATATACCGACAAGGGGTGGAACATGCTATACGCTATTGGCGACCTGCACCTCTCTCTTGAGGCGGACAAACCGATGGACGTTTTTGGCCCCGGATGGGAAAACCACACGGAGCGTCTGAAAGAGGGATTTTCGAACCTGACGGACGATGATACAACCGTTATCTGCGGTGATATTTCCTGGAGCATGTCCATTGAGAAGGCGCTGCTCGATTTTAAATTCATAGATGCGCTGCCGGGCAGAAAAATAGTTTTAAAAGGAAATCACGATTATTGGTGGACGACAGCGGCAAAAGCTTATAAATTTTTTGAAAATAACGATATTAAGAGCATTGATATCCTCAATAACAATTGCTATTTTTATGGTGATACGGCAATTTGCGGTACGCGTGGCTGGTTTTATGAAGAGGAGACGCATACAGAGCACGACAGGAAGATAATGAACCGGGAGCTCACGCGGCTGGAGCTGTCGCTCAAGGCCGCGGGGAATGCGGAACATAAGCTGTGCTTTTTCCACTATCCGCCGCGTTATGGTGAATATGTCTGCGGGGATATCATAAGGATTATGGAGAAATACGGCGTAAAAGCGTGCTGGTATGGGCATATCCACGGCCCGGGGATAAAACTTGCCAGAATTGGAAATATTGCCGGTATTGAATATTCGATGGTCTCCGCCGATTATGTGGACTTTAAACCGGTATCAATTATATAAAAATAGGGTTTGCATTTGGTAAAATGTTCTGCTATAATCCAATGCGTATGCCCGTATGAAAACCGCGCTACAAATGGAATCTGTAGGAGGACAACCAACGTGAACGTAAAGAGTTTCGAAAAGAAAGAAAAAAATACAGCGGAACTGACTGTCGAGGTATCGGCAGAAAAGTTTGAGGAAGCCGTTAATCAGGCTTACAGGAAAAATAGAAACTCCATTTCTGTACCCGGATTCAGAAAGGGAAAGGCGCCACGCAAGATCATCGAGAACATGTACGGAGCCTCCGTATTTTATGAGGATGCAATAGAGATACTTTATCCGCAGGCGTTTGAATTTGCTGTCACGAGCGAGAAGCTCAGCATCGTCGGTCAGCCCGGTCTTCTGGACGTCAATATAAGTGACGAGAAGATCGTCACTATTAAATATTCCGTCGCCCTCTATCCAGAGGTTAAGATGGGCGAGTATAAGGGCATTACCGCACCAAAAGAATCCGTACGCATTCTGAAGAAGGACGTGGACGAAGAGATTGAGCAGATAAGAAAACGAAATGCCCGCATTGTGACCGCCGACCGTGAGGCCGCGACTGGTGATACCGCCATAATCGATTTTGAGGGGTTCCTAGACGGTAAACCGTTTGAGGGCGGAAAAGGCACCGATTATAGCCTCGTCCTTGGTTCAGGCCAGTTTATTCCTGGATTTGAGGAGCAGGTTGTCGGAATGAAAGCGGGAGAAGAGCGCGATATTAACGTATCTTTCCCTGAAGAATATACCGCGGATCTCGCCGGTAAGCCCGTTGTGTTTAAGGTAAAGCTCTGCGAGGTCAAGGAGAGTATCCTTCCCGAGTTGGACGATGAATTTGCCAAGGACGTCTCAGAGTTTGACACCCTTGAGGCGTACAGAAACAGCATAAAGGATAATCTCACCGAACGTAAAAAATCACAGGCGGATAAGGCTTTTGAGGAAGCCGTTATGGACAAGATTATTGAGGGGATGGCGTGTGAAGTCCCTGATGCAATGGTGGATGAGCGTATAAACCAAACCATCCAGAGTTACAGCTATAACCTCAGCTCACAGGGGATGTCATTTGAGAATTACCTCCAGATGATGGGGACGAATATGGACGATTACAAAGCAAGCATGAGACCCTCCGCGGAGAAGCAGATAAAAGCCGACATCGCCCTTGAACAGATAGCAAAGACAGAGGATTTTGAAGTCAGTGATGAGGAAGCCGAGGCCAAATACTCCGAATTTGCCGAAAAGTACAGCATGGAAATGGACGCTGTTAAGAAGGCTATAAACGAAGACGCGGTAAAGCAGCAGATTAAAATCGAAAAGGCCGAAAAGTTGATCTATTCCACTGCTGTTACAGAAAAGAAAAAGACGGCTAAGACAGAAAAAACATCCGGCGAGGATGCGGAATAATATGAAAGCGGGGCAATTAGAAGCCCTAAACATGAATATATGCAGCACTCTTTGGATAATATTTTTCCAACGTACATTTTTTAAGGAGACGATATAATGAGTTTAGTTCCTTATGTTGTTGAGCAGACCTCGCGCGGCGAGCGCTCCTATGACATCTTTTCCAGACTATTAAACGACCGTATCGTATTCCTCGGCGAAGAGGTGAACGATACAACAGCGAGCCTTGTCATAGCGCAGCTTCTCTACTTGGAGGCGCAGGATCCCGACAAGGACATCCAGTTTTACATTAACAGTCCCGGCGGCTCCGTCACTGCGGGGCTTGCCATATATGATACCATGCAGTATATAAAGGCGGACGTATCCACAATTTGCGTAGGTCTTGCCGCAAGCATGGGCGCTTTTCTCCTCGCCGCCGGCGCAAACGGGAAGAGGATTGCTCTGCCCAATTCTGAGATCATGATTCACCAGCCCTCGGGAGGATTTCAGGGGCAGGCGACGGATATTCAGATTCATGCTGAAAACATACTTCGCATAAAAAACAACCTGAACAGGATACTGGCCGAGAAAACCGGTAAGACCATAGAAGAAATCAAAAACGCAAGCGAGCGTGATAATTTCATGAGCGCAGAGGAAGCCCAAAAATTCGGCCTTATTGACAAGGTCATTTTTAAGCGCTGATAGTGGTATCCTCGGCGAAAGGATTAGTTAATGGCTAAAAACGAAGAAAACAAAAACGTAAGATGCAGTTTCTGCGGGAAACGCCAGGATCAGGTAGAGCGTATTATTGCCGGACAGAGTTCCTATATATGCAACGAGTGCGTTAAACTATGCAACAGCATTCTATCCGACGAGTATATCCCGGTAGACACTGTGCGCTCAGAAAGAGCTCCCGGCATTACGGGGAAACTCCCGAAACCGGCGGATATCCGTGCTGTCCTTGATAATTATATAATAGGACAGGAAGACGCAAAGATTACCCTGTCTGTCGCCGTGTACAACCACTACAAGCGCATATTTTACGGAACAAAGAACGACACCGAGCTGCAGAAGAGCAACGTCCTGCTCATAGGCCCTACGGGAAGCGGTAAGACGCTTTTCGCGCAGACGCTTGCCCGTACGCTCGAGGTGCCGTTCGCCATAGCGGACGCGACGACGCTTACCGAAGCCGGCTATGTCGGCGAAGACGTTGAGAACATTCTTCTGCGTCTTCTGCAGGCGGCTGATTTCAATGTTGAATACGCTGAGCGCGGCATAATCTATATAGATGAGATCGACAAGATAGCTCGCAAGAGTGAAAATGTTTCGATAACGCGCGACGTCTCCGGAGAGGGCGTCCAGCAGGCACTCCTGAAAATTCTGGAAGGCACAATCGCAAACGTCCCCCCGCAGGGCGGAAGGAAGCACCCGCATCAGGAGTTTATCAGTATCGATACCTCAAACATACTCTTTATATGCGGCGGCGCGTTTGACGGAATAGAAAAAATAATTGAAAACCGCCTCGACACAAGAAGCATAGGCTTTGGCGCTGAAATACAGACGAAAGCGGACCGGGACATAGGCGCGATACTGAAAAATGTTCAGGCTCACGACCTTCTGAAATATGGCATAATCCCCGAACTTGTCGGCAGGCTGCCGGTGCTGTCTCCGCTTAACGGCCTGAAACGGGATGACCTAATAAAGATACTGACACTGCCAAAAAATGCGCTGACACGCCAGTATAAAGCGCTTATGGGTTTTGACAAGGTCACGCTGGAATTTGACGACGAGGCTCTCGGGGCCATCGCCGACAAGGCTATCGAAATGAGCATCGGCGCCCGTGGGCTGCGTTCGGTCATGGAAAAGGTTATGACCGTGATAATGTACGAGGTGCCTTCCGATGAAAGAATAGAAAGGGTCGTTATTACAAAGGCCAGTGTAGATGGCAGCGAGCCTCCTAAGGTAACGTACCGTCAGAAGCCTCAGATAGACCCCGATATTGTAAACGCATCATAACCGGAAAATGTTTTTTGCGTTTTCCGTGCAAAAGCCGCACGATCGTGCGGCTTTTCGCAAACCCGTGCCAAGCATGTGCTTTTGTAAAGCAAAACACGCTGATACAAAGCCGTTTTGTGGTACGCGTGGCTGGTTTAATAAGTATAGCCACCCAGCGGCTTCATCTCGCCTCTTGAAAGGCCAGCCTTTCGGCACCCCGATTTTGCCACAAAACGCCCATGCCCATCAAAAATCTTTGATATATGAGCTGCGGGTTTTTGTGACAGGTGAAGATTTATGAATCAGGCGGGCTGACGCCCGCCAATGAAATATGCAAAGCATGGCGCGAGAAGACGCGCGCAGATGCGAGTCCGTATCGGCGCCTTATGCTTAAGGAGATCACAGCATGAGTGAATTTGATAACGATATAATCATTTCAGAGGAAGTACCGCTTTTGGCGCTGCGCGGTCTTACGGTCTTTCCGGAAATGGTCATGAGCTTTGATGTTGAGAGACCCGTCTCTCTCGCCGCGGTCAACGCAGCTTCGGACGGTGCCAGAAAAATATTTCTGGTCGCACAGAAGGACGTATTGAAGGAAAATCCATCGGAATCCGACTTATATAAGATTGGCACTTTATGCAACCTGCGCCAGTTCCTCCGTTCGCCGAACGGAGGCATCAGGATCATGGTTGAGGGTGTTGCCCGAGCAAAAATGCTTGAATTTTCAGGGTTCCGAGATTATTATACGGCGGAAGTTACCTCCCTTCCAATCAAAGAGGTAAAAACAATAACAACGCGCATTGAGGCCATTCTCCGCCAGACAATCGGCCTTTTTGAAGAGTTTTCATCCCTTTCGGGCCATGCGATACCGGAGACGCTCATCTCTCTCGCGGTCAAAAATGACCCGGGCTATGTTGCGGATTATATTGCGCAGAATATTTTCCTGAAGCACACGGAGAAGCAGCTGATCCTGGAAACATTGGACCCGGTGAAGCGCCTGCAGATAATCAGCGGCATACTTGGACGCGAGATCGAAGTCCTCTCGATAGAACAGCAGATAAACGAAAAGCTGCACGAACAGCTCGTCCGAATCCAGCGCGACAACGTCCTGCGTGAACAGTTGAAGGTCATTTCCGCAGAGTTGGGCGAGGACAGCGGTCCGTCTGAGATGGACGGCTACCGCGAGCGCATAATGCAGATCGGTTTTCCGGAGGAGACGGAGGAAAAGCTTCTTAAAGAAGTGGACCGGCTCTCAAAACAGCCCTTCGGCTCCGCAGAGGCGTCCGTTCTGCGATCCTATCTCGATCTGTGCCTTGAACTGCCGTGGAACAAAAAAACCAAAGAGCGGCTCGATATAAAGGCGGCGCGTAAAATACTTGACGACGATCACTTCGGCCTCTTAAAGGTCAAGGAGAGAATAGTCGAGTTTCTCGCCGTGAAAAAGCTCGCGCCCGATATGAAGGGCAGCATACTTTGCCTCGTCGGGCCTCCCGGGGTCGGCAAGACTTCTGTCGCAATAAGCATAGCGCGGGCGACAAACAGGAAGCTGGCCCGCATGTCGCTCGGCGGCGTGCATGACGAGGCGGAGATACGCGGACACCGCAAGACCTATATCGGCGCCATGCCCGGACGCATAATAGCTGCCCTGGGTCAGGCGGAGAGTATGAACCCGCTTATACTTCTAGATGAAATCGATAAGCTGGGCAGCGATTACAGGGGAGACCCGTCGGCCGCGCTTCTTGAAGCACTCGACCCCGAGCAGAACTCGGCGTTCCGGGATCATTATATGGAGATTCCGGTCGACCTTTCTCAGGTGCTTTTTATTACCACCGCCAACACTACGGACACGATACCGCGCCCGCTCCTGGACAGGGTGGAGGTCATTGAGATATCGTCCTATACAGACGAGGAAAAGCTCCAGATTGCAAAGAGCCACCTT
>JBFWIW010000059.1:0-19354 GCA_050253535.1 Oscillospiraceae bacterium | reverse complement strand
TGCTGCGCAAACGCTTGTACGCCGCCCTCGGCGGCGTCCCGCCTAACAGCGGGTCCCGGTGGCATCCTCGGGCGAAGTGAATTCGCCCTGCGGCAAGGTTTGCTGCGCAAACGCTTGTACGCCGCCCCCGACGGCGTCCCGCCTAGCGGCGGGTCCCGGTGGCATCCTCGGGCGAAGTGAATTCGCCCTGCGGCAAGGTTTGCTGCGCAAACGCTTGTACGCCGCCCCCGACGGCGTCCCGCCTAGCAGCGGGTCCCGGTGGCATCCTCGGGCGAAGTGAATTCCGTTTCTCAATGGATAGCGATCCTCTGGAAAACTTTATTATATGTTTTTTGGGCGGGCCCGGTTGTGACTGCAGCAGCGCGGTGAAAATTTCTTTTTTACTGTTTCCTATTGATATTGACATTATAAGTGGGTATAATACTGTCGAAATATATTCTTGGAGGTAAAATTGAGATGCAGTTCAACAAAGATACGGTCATCACCGAAGTCCTCATGAAGGCTCCGCAGGCGGCTCCGCTTTTTCAGAGCATCGGTATGCACTGCCTCGGCTGCGCCATGTCCAGCGGCGAGACGTTGGAAGAGGCGTGTCAGGTACACGGCGTCGATATCGACGAATTCCTAGAGAGCCTCAACGATTTCGTCTCAGATATTTAACGGATACTTAAAATTGAAAGTATGAGGCGGATTATTCCGCCTTATATGTTTATTATGGAAATAAAACTGTCAAATCGGCTTATGTCCGTTTACAATTTAATACCGGATGGTGCGCGCGTTATTGACGTGGGCACCGACCATGGTTACATACCGGTTTGCCTGGCGCTCGAAGGGAAGGGAAAAAGCATCGTTGCCTCTGACATACGCAGCGGCCCGCTTGAGAGGGCGCGTTTTTCCGCGGAAAAATACGGTGTTGCCGTTAAAATCGATTTCGTTCTGACAGACGGACTGTCCGGTTTTGACAGGGATTCGGCGGACTGTGTTGTGATCGCGGGGATGGGCGGAGAGACGATCATAAGGATACTCCAGGCGGCGCCATGGACTAAAAATGCCGGCAAAACGCTTGTGCTCCAGCCACAGTCCAAAAGCCAGGAACTCTGCTTATGGCTCTTCAAAAACGGATACAGCGTCAAGGATGCCGCACTGACCAAGGACGAGGGGAAATATTATGTCGCAATGAAGGTTACAAGTGGACATGAGGCGTATGCATCAAAAGCAGCTCTCATTGTCCATCCACAGCTTTTGAAAAACCGCGACCCGCTCTTGCCGGAATACATTGACGGGCTTATTTCAAAGCTCTCCAGGTCCGCCTCCGGTATGGAGAGAGCTAAGGCAACTGACAGGAGGGCGGAGGCGGAGGATATGAAGGCGATTGTTACCGCGCTTCGGGCAATCAGAGAGGAGATAGGGAAATGGCCACTGTGAAAGACATTTATGAAGCGCTGGATAAGTTTGCCCCATGCGTTATAAAAATGGACTTTGACAATGTGGGGCTTTTGGTTGGAAGCGCTGATACCGAGGTGTCGCGCGTTTTGCTGGCTCTCGACATAACTGACGCTGTCATCGGCGAGGCAATTGAGGAAGGGGCACAGCTTATTGTTTCGCACCACCCGATGTTTTTTTCGCTGAAGAGCGTAAATGACATGGACCCCGCGGGCCGAAAGATAGTGAGGCTCCTGTCTCATGGGATATCCGCAGTGTGCATGCACACGAATTTGGATGCGGCGGCGGGCGGCGTTAACGACGAGCTTGCCAAAGCCGTGGGAATAGCCGAGACAAAATTAATCTCCACGGAGGGATTCACACCTAACGACGAGCCTTACTGCGCGGGCAGATGGGGCGAGCTACCTACCTCAATGCCGATGTCTGAGTTTCTCCCTTTTTTGAAAGAGCGGCTTGAAACGAATGGGCTGCGTTACTCCGATTCCGGGAAACCGGTCAAAAAGGTCGCTGTTATCGGCGGTTCCGGCGGCAGTGAGCTGGGTAAGGTGCTGGAGCTCGGCTGCGATACATTTATTACCGCTGACGTCAAATACGATGTGTTTTTATCGGCCGCCGAAGCAGGGATCAATATAATTGACGGCGATCACTTCTGTACAGAAAACGTGGTACTGCAAAAGCTTTTAGAGCTGATTGCAAATGAATTTAAGGGTATTTGTGTCACAATATCCAAAAAACACTGCCAGACAGCGCGGTTTTTCTGAGATTTAAGTGCTATTTTCACTTGAAAACACGGATTTATTAAGGTAAAATTAAAAATATCCTTCACTTGAAGGATAAATATTGCGCTGCATCCCAAAATAGGTGAGCAGCAGCAGGAGGAATTTAATATGAAAAGCAAATACTCAGGCGCAGCATACCTCACCCGTCTGGCCCTTCTCCTGGCCATTGTCATCATTATGACGGTGTTCAATTTCGGGAACATCCCGATAGGGCCGATAGTAGCCACCCTTTATCAGGTGCCGGTCATAATCGGCGCAGTGATACTCGGTACTTCAGGAGGGTGCATTTTAGGCGCCGCCTGGGGAATAGTCTGCTTTATCCTCGCAATTACGGGGCAGACGACCGACATCGTCGCGCTGGCCGTAGTCCAGCAGAACCCGCTCATGTATTTTGCGATAGCGTTCGTGCCGAGGCTGCTCACCGGCCTTTTTGCGGGGCTCATATTTGCGGGTATGGACAAAATCGTCCCGCACAAGTATAATCCGGTATCATTTGCGGTGACGGGTGTTTTCGGTTCGCTCACAAACACGGTTTTCTATCTCGGCGCTCTCTATATTTTTATTAAGGATATGCTTGCGTCTCTTTACAGCATAGAGATCGGAGCGGTCGGCGCTATGGTTATGGGAGTCGCGCTTTCAAACGGCCTTTTAGAAGCGCTGTTATCGGCGGTAGTTGTCATGGCCGTCTGCAAGGCGGTTACGGTCGTTGAAAAGGCGAAATAGGGGAGGGACTCGAATGATCCTTGCGATTGACGTAGGCAACTCGCACATCGTCATCGGATGCATAGATGGTCTGGAGATAAAAAACATTTCACGTATGGCGACAAATACCCTTCGTACTGAAAACGAGTATGCGATCAAGATACGTCAGCTCCTAGAATTTGACGGATTTGACCATATGGCGTTCGAGGGGGTCATAATCTCCTCTGTTGTGCCGCCGCTCACAGGAACGCTGAAATCTGCGGTGAAGATGCTTACGGGGCATAACGCGCTCATCGTCGGTTCCGGCATAAAGACTGGCCTCAACATTCTGATTGATAACCCCGCGCAGCTCGGGAGTGATCTCGCCGCCGGCGGAGTCGCGGCGATACAATCGTATAAGTTGCCCGTTATCGTATTCGACATGGGGACTGCAACAACCATCTCGGTGATTGACGAAAAGTCAAACTTTCTGGGCGGCGCTATCGTTCCCGGCCTCAGCCTGTCGCTGAGCGCCCTAAGCTCCGGCACGTCACAGCTCCCCAAAATACCTATAGAGGCCCCGCGCCACTGTGTCGGGACAAATACCATAGACTGCATGAAAAGTGGTGGCGTCCTAGGAACAGCCGCTATGATGGACGGCATGATCGACAGAATAGAGGAGGAACTCGGCAAAAAGGCGAGCGTCGTGGCCACAGGCGGCATATCCCGCTTTGTGGTGCCGCACTGCAAACGCAAGGTCATACACGACGAAGATCTTCTGCTCCGTGGACTTGCGCTCATCTACGCAAAGAATAAAAAATAGCAAAAAATAGAAGAGTCTGCGGCCAAACGCCGCAGACTCTTTTTGCGTAAATGCCTAGATATGTTTCTTTGCTTTCTGGGCCAAAATTTCGCCAGACAGAGTCTGTTATATAGTGCTCAGTTACATCCCCGCCGATCTGGTATATATGGATGTGCCGAAGATTACGGTGGGAATTCCGGCGGCGAACATTTTTAATCCTCTAATATGGCTGGCATTTATACAGATGTCAGGAGATATGGAGATTAGCTGTGATGAAGAGGTGCTCTCGGAGAAGAAGGAGACGGCCGTGGACTACGGCATTTTACTCTTGTCAGTCGCCGCAAACCGACCCTTTTGGCAGCGGGTCCACTCGCCTCGGAGAGACGGGTATTAAGCAGCGTGTAGAGAACATTCTGTGGTTCGGAAAGCCAAAAAAATGGGCCGCCGTCCTCGCAATGGCTGCCTGTATCGCCGTTGCGGCAGCCTGCGCCTCGAATCCGGCGCATAGTGAAGTACCCGGCGGGGAAGAAGAAATTTGCTGAAACTATATCTTTGATTTATATAAACCCCTTAAGTTCCTTCATTGCCATTGAAGCTAATTAAAAAGCGGCCTGTTTTCCTCCCGGCGGCGTTATCCTCCTAGGCGGGCGACAGCCGCCATCGTCGACTGCTTTGCCGGACAAAAACATACCATCTCAATCGAATAGTTGTATGAAAAAGAAACGCGGCATGGGACGGATGATGTGCCCCATGCCGCGTTTGATACTGTGCTGAATATTTTTTAATAGACAAATTCCTTGATGTTGTTGAGAGCGCCGCCCATGGAGCAGTCGACCTTCGGGTCACAGACTATGTCTAATACCGCGGGCTTACCGGATTCCTGCGCCCTCTTCAGCGCGGCAGGAATATCGTTCGCGTCATAAACGCGCTCCGCGTAGCAGCCGAAACCCTCGCCGACCTTTACATAGTCGATGAAGTCCTGGTTTTCCGCCATCTCGACCGCATACTCATAGCCGTATGCGTACTTCTGGTTCTGGCGGATGAGGCCGAGATAGGCGTTGTTGACGATGACGACAATGACGGGGACCTTGAACTTCGCGCAGACGGCGAGCTCCTGAGCATGGAAGGTAAAGCCGAAGTCGCCCATAAGGCAGACGGCTTGCTTGCCTGTCGCGATGGCCGCGCCGAAGGCGGCGGGAATGTCATACCCCAGGCATCCGGCGCCGCCGGAGGGCAGGTAGTTGCGGGGAGTACCAACGTCCTGAAGCTGGCCGGACCAGATCTGAGTGATGCCGCAGCCTGTTGTGAAAACGGCGTTTTCTCCGAAGTACTTGTTCAGTTCATGAAACACTCTGTGCGGATTTATGGGTTTTACGTCATAATCGACCTTGCGGGCGAGTTCCCTGCGCATGGCGGGAATCTTTGCGGGGAGGTCGGATGTGCTGCGGACGCTCTGTGCGTCGACTTCCTTTATCAGGGCGTCAATGGACTTTTTCGCGTCGGCGACGATGCCGAGGTCGGCGGGGAAGATTTTGTTTATCTCCGAAGGCTCAACATTAATGTGAATAAATTTGCGGTCGCCCCGGTAGACCTTTACGTCGCCGGTGTGCCGGTCGGTGAAACGGCAGCCGATGCCGAGAACGACGTCGGACTGGAGAAACACGGCGTTTCCGATGGGCTGGCCAACCTGTATGCCGCAGTGGCCGGCATTTAAGGGGTGGTCGACTGGGATTCCGCCCTTTGCCATATAGGTCGTTATGACCGGGGCGTTCAGTTTTTCGGCGAGCTGCACACACGCATTAGTGGCCTCCGCGAGGACGACGCCGCCACCCATGAGGACAAGTGGATTCTTTGCGGCCTTCAGCATCTCGACTGCCTTTTTAATGTCAGCGGCGGAAGGCGACGGATTGTCCCACTCAAGGGGCTTGTAGGAATCGGGGTCAAACTCTATATCGGCGTTCTGGACGTCGAGCGGAAGGTCGATGACCACGGGGCCGGGCTTTCCCGAACGCGCTATTTTAAAGGCCTCCCGGAAGGTGGAGACGACCTTGTCGGTGTCGGTTATACAGTAAGTTTTCTTTGCGACCGGCTCGCAGATTTTGGCGATATCGACGCACTGGAAGGCGTCCTTGCCGAGCTGGGCGCGGACGGCCTGACCGGTTATCGCGATAACCGGAATGGAATCGATGTTGCAGGAGTAAATGCCGGTGACGAAGTTGGTTGCGCCCGGACCGGAGGTGCAGAGAGCGACGGCCATTTTGCCGGAGGCGCGGAAATAGCCGCCCGCCGCGTGGACGCAGGCTTCCTCATGGCGGTGGCAATAGTGCTTTATGACCTTGGTCTGCGCCATGTATTTGTAAAGGCCGTTTATTCCGGCTCCTGGGATGCCGAACGCGGCTGTGACGCCCTCAATTTCAAGTATTTTTACGATTGCTTCAGAGGCTTTCATGATCATTGTATGTATCCTTCTTCCTACAGTGTTTTATTAATAAAAGCAATGTGATTTAAGCTTTTAATCTCAGATGACGCCCGCATTCGCGAGGATCTTGTCCACGCCGGCCTTTGCGTCGTCGGATGCGTTGAGAAGGGGCAGACGGACTTTGCCGCCTTTAAGACCCATGCGGTCGCATGCGTGCTTGAGGCCGGGGATGCCGTAGGTACCGGTGACTGCCGTGTTTATCGGGAGTATGCGCTGGTGGAGTACGCGCGCCTCGTCAAACTTACCCGCGTCATAAAGCCTCTGGACTGAGGCACACTGATCAGGGCAGCAGTTCGCGAGCGCGTGAATGCCGTTTTTAATGCCGAGCGTGAGTGCCGGATACCAGACGGATGCGGTGCCCACCATGACGTTGAAGCTGTCGTCCTTGACGTTGAGGAAGGTGGATATCTGTGCGATGTCGCCGAGGCTGTCCTTCATGCCGATGATGTTAGGGTGGCGGGAGAGTTCCGCTACGGCATCGGCCTTGATATTGACGTGCGTAAATTTGGGCACATTATAGATCAGAATGGGTATGTCGCTGTTGTCGGCGAGCGCGGTGAAGTACTTAATCAGGTTCTTGCTGTCCATCTTGGCGTCGTAATAGCAGGGGGTGAGGACGAGCGCGGCGTCGACGCCGAGTTTAGCCGAGAGGTTTGTGAAACGGATCGTCTCGCGCAGTCCCTCGATTCCGGTGCCGGCCAATACATAGCGGTCTTTTTTTGCGGTTGCGACTGTAATCTTTATTAGTTCTGTTTTTTCCTCTTCGCTTAAGAACGCAGTCTCGCTGTTGGAACCGAGTACCAGATAACCAGCAAGATCATTGTCGTTCCACTTTGCCACGTTATATTCAAAGGCGGCATAATCCACGTCGCCTTCCGTGGTAAATGGGGTGATCATTGGGGGTAAAACGCCCTTTTTCAGTTCTTTCATACCGAATCTCCTGTTCTATATTTAAAAATTTTCGTATATTTCGGGACGGCGGTTAGTAAGAGAGCGGATGCTTTCGCGGCGGGCTTTCTGGTATTCAAGATCCAGAGTGCCGTAGATTATTTCTTCCGTACCGGATGCCTGCGAAACGACGATGCCCCAGGGGTCGACTATGCGTGTGCGCCCAAAGGGATAGTCGTGTATGACGTGCCCGTACTGGTTGCAGGCGACTGTATAGGTGAGATTCAGGAGCGCCGTGCTCTGGGTGAGGATATCCCAGTGATCGGTTCGCGGCGGGAGGGGTGTCCCGGATGGGAAGCAGGACGCGACAAAAATAACGTCCGCGCCCTTAAGCACCATGCTGCGTGCCAGCTCAGGAAAACGCATGTCGTAGCAGACCATCATTCCGACTCTGCCGAAGTCCGTGTCGAACACGGACAGGTGGTCGCCATATTCGACGGATTCAGACTCGTCGAATCCCATGCCGACCATGAGATGTATTTTTCTGTATTTTTCAAGTATTTTACCGCTGCGGTCTATGAAAACCATTGAGTTATAGACTTTGCCGTTTTCGGCCTTTTCGGGAAAGCTGCCGGAAATGACGTTTACGTTATATTTTACTGCGTAATCGGCGAGGGAATCGGTAAACGGGCCGGGAACGGTGACGGCTGTTTTTAGGGCCTCCGCGGGGCCGTTTGGAACAAAATAGCAGTATTCTGGGAAGATTATAACGTCAAGATCGGGACAGGTTAACGCGGCTTTAAAGATACATTCCTTCATACGACTGAGGTTGTCTTCCGGTGAAGGGCCGGCGCACATCTGTACTGCTGCAATTTTAACCAAGCTTATTCTCCTCTCAAATTTCACTATGTGAAATATTATTTCGTATATTAAAAATATAGCACAATGGGATACTAAAGTCAATCGAACACAAGTTCAGATATGATAAAATGGGAGACGGCATTTTAGCTGTCTCCCATTTTATCAGTTGCTTTTAGTGGTACCTTATTATTCCGCGTGCAGGGTTTCTTTCCTTGAAGGAACAACCGTACGGAACCAGAAAATGCAGAAGAACGCGATCGCAAGAAGTATGCCAATGGCATATGACGCGCCTGCGGAAAGCCCTATGTACATCTCAGGCGCCATAAAGAAATAAGTCATGGTAACGGCGCTCATGAATGTTGCCGGGATTGCCGCAATCCAGAACGTACCCTTCTGCTGAGCAAGGTAGACAGCTGCTGCCCAGAGGGCAATCATGGCGAGCGTCTGGTTGGACCAGCTGAAATAACGCCACACAACAGCATAGTCGACGAAGGAGATCAGGTAGCCGATCGCAAGTAGCGGTATGGTGAGGGCAAGTCGTTTGCCGATGTTTTTCTGATCGATCTTAAACCAGTCGGCTAATGTTAGTCTTGCGCTGCGGAAGGCAGTATCTCCGGAAGTAATCGGGCAGGCGATGACACCGAGCACCGCAAGGATGCCGCCGACCTTGCCGAGAAGGCCGGTGGATATCTCGTAAACGGTGGTGGAGTTACCGCCGCCGGCAGCAGCGAGAGCCGCGGTAACAGTACCGACGGAAGCGTCTTTATTATAATAGAACGCAATACCGGCAGCCGCCCAGATCAGAGCGATTATGCCTTCGGAGACCATGGCACCGTAGAATATATGACGGCCCTCTTTCTCGTTTGTTACGCATCTGGCAATCAGAGGCGACTGCGTTGCGTGGAAACCGGAGATAGCGCCGCACGCCACGGTAATGAACATGAACGGCCAGATAGCCTTTCCGCTGCCGTTGAGATTTTGCAGAGTGAGTTCAATCATCGGGTGATTTGCGCCGTCGGTGATAGCGCGGACGACGGTACCGCCGCCAACGCCGAGGGCCATGATTATCAGCACCAGACCGAAGACGGGATAAAGCCGACCTATGAGTTTATCAATCGGCAGAAGGGTAGCGAGGAAGAAATAGAGGAGGACTAGGAGGACGAGAACTGCTTTGGTTATGCCGGTCAGGTTTGCGAGCAGACCGGCCGAACCGACCATAAATACTACGCCGACCATGACCAGAAGTACTACGCTGAATACGCGCATGACTTGTTTCATACCGTTGCCGAGATATTTGCCGGTAATCTCGGAGATGGAAGCGCCGTCGTTCCTTATTGACAGCATACCGGCCATATAGTCGTGTACGGCACCGGCAAAAATAGTACCGAATACTATCCAGAGATAGACTGAAGGCCCCCAGATAGCGCCGGATAGGGCACCGAATATCGGGCCTAGGCCGGCAATGTTCAGAAGTTGGATCAGGAAAGCACGCCATTTCGGAATGGGGCAGAAGTCGACACCATCCGGATGTGCGACGCAAGGGGTGGCACGGTCGTCGGGATGAAAGACTTTTTCAACGAACGCACCGTATACCAGATAACCGACAATGAGAAGAGCTAAGGCAACAAAAAAAGTAACCATAAATACCTCCCTAGAATTGTTATTTTGAGAATAACTTTAGACTGTCGGCTTTCCTGTCACTGTTTACATTTTATGCCTTATAACAAAAAATACAAGGGCAATTGTTCACAAATAGTTTATATTTCTTTTGTTTAAGATAGAAATATTTAGACGTTATGCAATAAAAAAATATGGTACAGGACGCTGATTGTGGCATCCTGCACCATATTTACGATTTTATATTTTAAAAATTACTTTTTGAGCGCGGCAATCTGTTTCGCGTTTAAAACGTTGTAGGGAACCTTGCCGTTTAAGACATCGACTGCGGTCTGACCGATCTTGACGTGCTGTTCGTGGATGGATTCCTTTGAGTAATAGGCGAAATGCGGCGTGATGGAGAGGGTGTCGAGCTCATACATCGGGTGGCTGAGGTCAGTGATAGGCTCGCCCTCAAAAACGTCGAGGCTGGCCGCTCCGACTTTGCCGGACTTCAGTGCTTCAACGAGATCGTCGAGACAGATCGAGGGGCCGCGGGCTGTGTTTACGATGATGACGTTGTCCTTCATCATCTTAATGGTTTCCTTGTTTATGAGGTGATAGGTTTCCGGGAAGAGAGGGCAGTTGACGGAGATGACATCGGACTGCTTGTACACTTCCTCAAGAGAAACGGACTCGACGCCATACTGCGCGAAAACTTCGGCCGGGAGATACGGGTCACTCGCAATGATGCGCATGCCGAGGGCCTTGCAGTACTCGGAGAACTTCCGGGCTATCTTGCCGAAGGATATGATACCAACTGTCATACAGCTCGGGCGATGCACTTCATATGAGTAATTGCTGCTGTTCCAGTTACCTTTTCTTGTCTGTCTGTCAAGGTAGCAAATTTTTCTCATAGCGTTCATCATGTGGGCGAGAGAGGAGGACGCAACCTCTTCGGTGCAGTAATCAGGAATATTGCAGCAATAGATACCGTTCTTTGTCGCGGCTTCAACGTTAAAGTTGTCGTATCCAATACCGTAACGGACCATGACCTTGACGCTGGGAATGTTGGCACAGACATACTCGTTCATATCGGAATAAATGGAACCGACTGCATCGGCGCCCTTGCAAGCTTCAATAACTTCTTCATCGGTCTTAGCGGTGGCGGGGACATACTCGATACCGTTTTTCTCGAGAACCTCGATGAGGTCGGAATAATCGCTGTTATAACCAAGATGAGAATCAACTGCTACAAATTTCATTGAATAGTCCTCCTTAGTATTTTTGATTATATGTAAGGATATATCAGTGGTACTATAACATTCGATGTGGCAAAAGTCAATCACTATAGCTAAAGAAAATGTAGATTCCCCTTGCTTTTGTAGCATAATGATTGTAGAATAAACAACAAAACTTAACGCGAAAGGTACGGGTTATGGAGCCTAAAAGTCTTAAACTTAATCAGTCAGTCGAAAAAGTTCTTCAGGTAATCGAGGCACTGTCCTCGGGTGCGGGCCCTATGCGCCTCGTCGATATTGCCGCAGCAGTAAAAATGCCGCAGAGCACGGCTCTCCGCCTGGTGCAGACGCTCGTCGCTTATGGATACGCCAACCAGGATCCTGACACGCTCAAATATACGCTCTCGCTCAAGTTCATGCAGATAGGCAACCAGATACGCGCACAGAATGATCTATTACGGATAGTGCGCCCATATCTCAGGCGGATAGCGGATCTGACGCGCGAGTCCGTATGCCTCTCCATTGAGGAGGCGGGAGAAGTCGTCTATATGGACGTAATCGACGGGCCTGACGGGATGCTTCAGATACGCCAGCGGCTCGGAAAGCGCGCGCCGCTCTACTGTACCGGCAGCGGGAAGATTTTTCTGACAAATCGTTCGGAACAGGCCGTTCTGAGTTATTTTAACGAGGTCGACAACGTCAAATTTACGCCGATGACCGTCTCGACCGCCAGGGAGCTGCTGCTTGCCGTGCGCGATGCCACGGAGCACGGTTACGCGCTCGACAACGAAGAATGCGAGTTGGGGGCGCGATGTGTCGCCGTCGGAATACGGGACTATAACGGCAGGTATATTGCCGCCATCTCGGTCTCGGGACCGGTATCAAGACTCACGCACGACGCCATAAAGCTGCTTGTGCCGGAGCTTCTCTCTGTCTCAGGCGAGATTTCTGCGCTTTTTGCCTATAAAGCGAACCGTTAGAGGCTCTCCATTACTGTAATTAAATGTGTGCCGCGTGCCATTTGGCGCGCGGCACTTTCTTGTTAATGAAGATTTTGTACAAGGTCTGCATATTCTGTGTCTTTCGTAAATAGAATTATGATACAAAGCCTAAAAGGGGGAGACTGTGAGTGGAAGAGAGCAGGATCTATGACGATATCGCGCTCCGTACGGATGGAGATATATATCTCGGGGTGGTGGGGCCGGTCAGGACAGGGAAATCGACATTCATAAAGCGTTTTATGGAATCGCTGGTAATTCCGAACATTGAGAACGTATATATAAAAGAGCGCGCTCGAGATGAGCTGCCGCAAAGCGGTTCTGGGCGTACGATAATGACCGCCGAGCCTAAGTTCGTTCCGGAGGACGCCGTTGAGATTAAGCTTCCCGGCGGGGCAGTGCTCTCTGTACGGCTTATAGACTGCGTTGGCTACATGGTTGAGGGAGCGGTGGGGAAGCTTGAGGACGGTATGGAGCGCATGGTTACGACGCCGTGGTTCGACCATGAGGTGACGCTGACCGAAGCGGCCGAGTTCGGGACGCGTAAAGTCATTACTGAGCACTCGACTATAGGCATAGTTATAACGACAGACGGCAGTATTACAGACATACCGCGGGAAAGCTATGTCGTGCCCGAGGAGCGGGTAATAAAAGAGTTGCAGGAGATTGGGAAACCTTTTATTGTTATTGTTAATACGACAAACCCAAACTCAAAGGCGGCAAAGGATATCTGCGACCGTATATCTTCTGAATACGGAGTTACCTGTCTTGTGAAGGACTGCATGACGCTCGATAACGACGATATTGCCGATATAATCAAGCGTGTGCTTTATGAATTCCCCGTATCCGGCTTCGGCATTTTTCTGCCGGCGTGGGTCGACGCACTTGATCTGGAGGATCCCATCAGGGCGGGAGTGGTGTCCAACGTCAGAGAGAAGACTGCGGATATGCGGAAGATAGGCGATGTCGAGAAGATAACTGCCGCGTTAGCAGACAGTGAGGGCGTATCCAGGGCCTATACCGGCGCAATAGATCTCGGGACTGGGATGGCTACCGCTGTCATTGAGCTACCGCGCGCGCTGTTCTATTCCACGCTCTCGGCTCAGTCGGGTTTTGAAGTGGGCGATGACGGCGATCTTATGATGCTTATGCGGGATCTGCAGTCCGTTAAGCACGAGTACGATAAAATTTCAGCGGCTCTTTCCGAAGTCCGGGCGCGCGGTTATGGCATTGTAATGCCGGGTCAGGAGGAGCTTGCGCTGTGCGAACCTGAAATAGTTCGACACGGTGGAAGGTATGGTGTTCGGCTCCGGGCTTCAGCGCCTTCCATACATATGATCCGCGCGGACATAGAGACTGAGGTTTCGCCGATAGTAGGCGGCGAAAAGGAGTCGGAGGAGCTGGTAAAATACATGCTCCAGGAATTTGAGGAGGACCCTCAGAAGATTTGGGAGACAAACATATTCGGAAAATCCGTACATGAACTTGTGAGCGAGGGACTTAACAACAAGCTCTCCCGTATGCCCGAGGAGGCGCAGGATAAGCTTCAAAACGCCCTCCAGCGGATAATAAACGAAGGCGGCGGCGGACTTATTTGCATCATCCTCTGAAAATCAGGATATATAATACAACCAAGGAGGAAAGGCCTTACACCTTTCCTCCTAAATTTGTTATTTGGCAAAAGCGGGAGAAAGTTTTCTGCTCTGCGGGCCTCAAAAAGTTAGGCTTTCGCCGCGCATCTCGCCGGAAATCTTGGGATTGCACAATTTTAAGAATCAAATAAGCACATGTAATTTGATTTTTAAATTTTTGGTAAGGGGCGGAAGGACGAGGAGATAGTAATCGGGACATCTTTGACAGACTGTGGAGGGTAGGCTTTATGCCTTTCCTCCGTTTTTCTTCATTGACACAAGGGAATTATTTGATATTATTATATAAAAGGAGTATCAAAAGAAGGTGCTCCAGAACAAAAAGATTTGATTTGGAGGACGATTAAATGCTGTATCTATCCATTGACTTCGGTACGTCGGCAGTCAAGCTTTCCATCGTCGATGAAAACGGTGAGACTAAATGCTGGGCAAAGCATGACTATCCTTACATTCTTCTGCCCGGAGAAAAAGCTGAAATCAGCCCGGACGAACTGTTCAAAGCGCTCTTTGCAGCTGCCGCAAAGCTGGACCCCGAGCTGCGCGCTGCCGTCTCCTATGTCTGTTATGATACGTTTTCCCCTTCGCCGGTCTTCATGGGAGAGGACGGCGAACTTGTATATCCGAACATCATAACCCATCTGGACAGGCGCAGCCGCCCCCAGACCCCTTATATAGACAAGCTTATCGGTAAGGATTACTACATGAATATATCCGGCATCTATCCGTTCCCGGGAGGCTGTTCTGCGATGACGCTCATCTGGTTTTTGCAAAACGAGCCCGAGGTGTATGACAGGACGTATAAGATAGGTCATCTTCCGAGTTATATTCACAAGAAATTTACCGGCGAATGGATGGTCGACCTGGTGAACGCCTCAATGATGGGCCTTTATGAGACGACTACGCAGGGTGGCTGGAGCGAGGAGCTCATAGAGAAATTTGGCCTGAAGCGCGAGTTGTTCGCCGATATCAAGAACCCGGGCACACTTTTTGGAAATCTCCTTCCGGAGATGGCGGAAAAACTCGGCGTCCCTGCGGGAGTCCCGGTTGCAGTCGGTACAAACGACGTTGCCTCCGCGCAGATGGGCGCGCATAACTCAAAAGCGGGCGAAATGATGAATACCGCAGGCAGCAGCGAGATGATAAGCATCCTGACCGACAAACCGGTCGTTAATCCCCACTATTATCTCAGAAACGCGGCGCTTCCGGGTCTGTGGCAGATTTATTCCACCACCTGCGGTGGTTTTGCTGTTGACTGGTTCTACAATCAGTTCTGCAAAGATGTGCCTAAATCCGAGTTCTTCGGCCCGTTCATTGAAAACGCTTTGGACAAGTATATGGGAGACACCGAGGTCACTTTTGAGCCGTATTTAACAGGAGATCGGCAGAGCCTGGAGAAGAAGACCGGATCATGGACCGGGCTCACCCTCTCGGCCACAAGAGAACAGATGCTGGCAGCCCTCCTGCGCAGTATGCAGGGTGTCCTGCGCACGACGATTGAGGAGGCCGCCTCCATACAGAAACTATCCCGGACTATAAAAATTTCCGGCGGGATGACGACGCCAACATATCTGAAGCTTAAGAGGATGGAGATACCGGGCTTCGATTTCGAACTTGTGGACGACTGCCCAATACTGGGAAATGTTGAGCTCATAAAGCATTATATTAAGTGATTTTTGTATCATGAGAGCCCACATATTCAACGCGCGGCCGCAGACTCCAGTTGTATTTAAATCAAATAGTGTTGACATGTATATACAAGTATGATATCATTGAATAAAATTCAGTTAAGAGGTGTATTATGAAAATAGCAATTGGCTGCGATCCCAATGCGGAGGATTTTAAAAAGGTACTTATCAAGGTTATTCTTGAAATGGGACATACATGCGAAGATTTCGGCAGTGAAGACCCAATATATGCGAACACCGCGGTAAGGGTCGCGAGAGCCGTTGCAAAAGGGGACTACGACAGGGGAGTGCTGCTGTGCGGTACCGGTATTGGCGTTTCCATAGCGGCGAATAAGGTTAAGGGGGCCTATGCCGCCTGCGTCAGCAATGTCTACCAGGCGCAGCGCGCGCAGCTTTCAAATAACGCGAACATCATTACGATGGGTTCGCAGGTTATTGGCATCGAACTTGCCAAGTGCCTTCTGAAGGAATATCTCAGTCTCAGTTATGACCCGAATTGCCGCAGCGCTTCGAAGGTCGCAAGGATTTGCGAGTACGAGAGCGAGGAATAATTATTAATGGATAAAAAGACCTTAGAACTAAAGATTAGCGCCGCTAATTCCCGCCTTAATGTTATGAGAATGCTCAGGGCCGGGGGCAGCGGACACGTCGGCGGCGCTTTTTCAGCCATCGATATTGTAACAGCGCTCTATTTCAGCAAAATGAACGTCGACCCTAAAGACCCGAAAATGCCCGTCAGGGACAGATTTATACTCTCCGCAGGGCACAAGTGTCTCGCACAGTACGCGGTGCTCGCTGAAAAAGGATTTTTTCCAAAGGCATGCCTCGATACCTACGGCTCGCTCGGCACAAAACTTCCGGGACACCCGGACATGCACAAGCTCCCGGGGATCGAGGCCAATACCGGCGCTTTGGGACACGGCCTCTCCATAGCCGTCGGCATGGCGCTGGGGCTCAGGCTTGAGAAGAAGCCGTCGAATGTTTACGTTGTAATGGGTGACGGCGAGCTGCCTGAGGGTTCGAACTGGGAGGCCGCGGCCGCGGCCGCTCACTATAAGCTCGATAACCTCACTGTTTTTGTCGACTACAACGGTCTGCAGATAAGCGGGGACGTCCATTCCATAATGGACATGAGCCCTATAGACGAGCATTTTGCCGCTTTTGGATGGGAAACCGTCACGATTGACGGCAACGACATGGATGAGATAGTGAAGACGCTTGACAGGGTTCCGTTTAAAAACGGGAAACCGACGCTTGTCCTTATGAAGACGGTCAAAGCCAAGGGAATCAAAAAGGGAGAGGGCGTCGCCTCCTATCACTACTGGTCTCCGAAAAAAGAAGAGCTCGACGAGGCTGAGGCCGACCTTGCCGCCGAGATTAAAGGGCTCGCCGAAGCATTAAAGGCGGTGAAATAATGAAGGGTGTATTTGAAGATCCCAGGAAACTGTTCGGCGCCGCCGTGAGCGAGATAGCTCTTAAAAACGAAGATATAGTTATCCTCTCCGCCGACAGCGGCAAGAGCTCAGGCTTCGGAGATTTTGCCAAAGCCGCGCCGGAAAGATATTTCGAGTGCGGTATCATGGAGCAGGGCGTTACGGGCATAGCCTCCGGCCTCGCCACAACAGGCAAAATCCCGGTTTTCTGCGCTATTGCGCCGTTTGTCACGGCGAGGCCTTACGAGATGTTCAGGAACGACCTCGGTTATATGAGGCAGAATGTCAAAATGGTCGGCCGCAACGGCGGGATAACCTACTCCACGCTTGGCTCCACTCATCATTCGCTGGATGATTTCGGCCTTATGCGCCTCATTCCGGGGGTGACAATACTATGTCCGCAGGACCCGGACGAGATACGCGGTGCGGCGAAAGCCATGATAGCAATGGACGGCCCCGTCTATATGCGCATAGGAAACGCGAAGATACCCGGGCTTTTTGATGAATATCCTGAATTCATCATAGGAAAAGGCAGAAAGATATCGGAGGGTACGGACGTCACCATAGTCTCCACAGGGTCTCTCACAGGCAGCGTTATGTCGGCTGTGGAGAAGCTTAAAGCGTCGGGTATATCGGTCGACCATATTGGTCTTCCTACCGTTTGTCCGCTCGACGAACCGCTGATTCTGGCTTCCGTAAAAAAGACGGGTAAAATAGTAGTTGTCGAGGAACACTATAGAGACGGAGGGCTTGGCACAATAGTATCCGACCTTATGTC
This sequence comes from Oscillospiraceae bacterium, assembly GCA_050253535.1. Taxonomy (GTDB): domain Bacteria; phylum Bacillota; class Clostridia; order Oscillospirales; family Oscillospiraceae; genus JBFWIW01. Next base: position 2,044 of record JBFWIW010000059.1, on the reverse strand, counting down.
CGAAAAATGTCCCGTACCGGTTCTGAAGCTCGGTGTTCCGAATTGTTATGCCTCCTCAGGACCTTACGACGAGCTGCTTGCTTACTACGGACTCGATGCCTCGGGAATATTCGAATCCATTAGTAATTTTATCTGAAAACAGGACAATGCACACTGAAAACCCCCGCCTTTGGCGGGGGTTTTCAATTGCTGACTTTTTTGGCAATTTGATGTAAATCATGTACAAAAAGTTTTATGTAAAATTGACATATTCGCCAAATTACAGTATAATCAATCAGAATTTTAATTAGTTTATTAGCATTTCAAGCAGGTCACTTAATCATGAGCAGCACTGGAAAAATGTTTGGAGGAGACATCAATGGACGCAGAAAGAAAGAGAGGACGAATAAAAATCGCTGCCATTGTGATACTGATTATCGTCCTGATTTTAGCGTCGGTGTTTATAATTAAAGCTCTGAATACGCCGGAGAGAGTTGCTGAGAAGTTTTTAAGCGCCATGTCAAAGGCGGATTTTGACGAGCTGAGCAAGGTCGCTGTGCTGGGTTCGGAGAATGCTGAGTTCACCGCGGACTCGGTGCAGCCTATGTTCGAACTCTACGCCGACAGTACAATATTTCGTGATAGCGTTAAGGCCGCAATAAGTAGTGATATAGACGGGATAAACAATAGAAACGAACCAGATTCGGGTAATGTTTTTGATCTTTCACTGGAAAAGGGTACTTTATTTAAAAAATATAACGTGGTAATCACGCCGTGCAGGGTAATAATTACAACAAACTATGCCGGGGCGACCGTTTTTTTGGGGGATAAATCTGCAATTTCAGAAAAATCTTCCGAAGCTGCCGCGCCTCAAAACAGTGTAGGGAATTACAGTGAGGATTACGAAAATTTCTGCAGTGCCGAAGTTTCGTTCTCCGATATACTCCCCGGCCGTTACAGTGCTTCCGTTAATTTTTCCACCAAGTTAGGCGACACATTTTCAAGAGTGAGGAAAATTGATGTCAGTTCTGTCAACATGGCGGCTGATATGACCGTAACAGGCTGTTACACTATGACCGTTTATAACTATTCCAATTATAGAATAACTGTTTCAGCCGGAAAAGGTCAGTACAGCCTTCCCTCAAATGAAGAGCTTCTTATAGGTCCGATAGCAGGGGACAGAAAGGTGGTGGCGGGATATGAACCGTCTGACGGCGAAGGGTTGGAGATCGAGGAGACGCCGGCAGATAACGACTATTTATGCTTTGAATTATGTGAGCTTTATGTACTGAACTACAATAAAATACCTCTTAAAATCAATGTGGACGGAGAGTTTTTTGGCAACGCGGATGTAAACAGCTCCGTACGGGTTTTTCCGCTCAGTTACAACGCTGTGGTATCTATGGTGGCCGAGGGCTGCGATTTTCTCGCGCCGTATGAGTATACAGTTGAGTATAATTACGACAGCGTATACCCGACCTTTTCTATTTCAGATAACGCTCTGACAGAAATTAAGAATTATCTTACCGAAGAAGTGTCCCGCTGTATCGACGCCTTTAATGCAAAAGACAGCAATGAAGTCAAAAAATACGCTTCTTTTGAGTTCGGCGCACAGTTTTATGATATTCTGACAGGAGAAAAGTCGGACGGAGAGATGACGTATACACTGGAAAATCTGAACTGCTACGGTTCGGATAACTGGTACATCGGCGACGACAATATTTCTGTGGTGGGGGTTGACTTTGACTGCGACATGAAAGTGAAAACCGAAAAATCAGGAGATTATGATACGTCGGGGCACTTTACTGTTTTTGTTCGCTATTTGGACGGGAATTGGGAACTTTTTGCCGTTAATGACTGAAGTGATGAATATGAATAATATTATTCTTGCAAGCGGCACATTTATTGTTGTGCCGCATTTTGTACAATATTGCTGATTTAATGTTGATAAACCAGAATAATTTCGGCAGTCGGCAGACTATTTAATTGTTGCAATTTTGCATCAGAAGCAATATAATACTTGCAAATATATAAATGCAAGGGGAAGTATTATGAAACAAATATC
>JBFWIW010000058.1:6924-20251 GCA_050253535.1 Oscillospiraceae bacterium | reverse complement strand
CTCCCGCACCCGAGCTCCTGTCTCTGCAATCGTACGATGATGTATATGACGTTATAGCCTCGGCTGTCAATACTTCCTATGGTGAGGTACGAGGTGTGTTTGCAACGGACACGATGGCGGTCTCGGACGGCGCCGCAGTCTCCGCCTCGGCACCGGCGGTTTCCACCGCCACGGAATCAGCAGCCATCGATTCCGGTAAGGCCATGGAAACAAACGCCGATGGGAGTTCCGATTACTCGGGAACTAACGTACAGGTCGACGGAATAGACGAATCAGATATTGTGAAGACCGACGGCGAGTACATTTACATCCTGAGAAACAGCCGCGAACTCACAATACTTAAGGCCCTTGGGGACGGCACATCCGTAGTCTCCGACACGATTGTTTCCAAGGAGAGCGAATATGACGAAAATTACAGCTACAACGAATATGTCTCCGACATGTATCTGAGCGGTGAGAGCATAATTCTTATAAGGACCGTTTACGAATGGAGCATGCCTGAAACCGGCGATTATTACAATTGCGATAATTGCGAAAAAGTATATGCCGATATCTACGACGTGTCCGACCCTGAAAATCCGCGTATATCAGCCACATTCGGGCAGGACGGCACGCTCTCTTCAAGCCGCCTTATGGACGGCGTGCTCTATCTCATAAGCACCCGTTATGTCTATCAAACCGTTGAAGACGATCCGGGTACTTTTATCCCGTATACCTATGCCAAGGGCGTCGCAACCATCATGCCTATAGACCGCATAATTATCCCCGGCCATATATCATCAACGAGTTGGACAGTCATTTCCTCCATAGACATCGGCGCCGGTGAGTCCTTATCCAACATCTCCGTTCTCGGCAATTCCTCCACCGTTTATATGAGTGAGAAGAACCTTTATATCGGCAGTTCCGTATGGGATACCCAGGAGAGCGATCCCTATACCGAGGATCAGTACTCCGTTATTGACTGCAGAAGCTATTCGGCCACCGACGTTATGCGTTTTTCCGTCACGGACGGCATAGTCGCATATGCGGCCTCCGCACAGGTGCCGGGCTATCTGGTAAACCAGTTTGCGATGGACGAATACGATGGGAATCTGCGCGTCGTCACAACAACTTCCGAGAACCGCTATCACGCCTACACTGACGAAAAGTACGGCTGGACCAATTATGTATATGACGAATACCCCAATACCTCCGGTCTCTATGTACTGGACAGCGACATGGCGCTTATCGGCAGTGTCACCGGTCTGGGCGAGGATGAACGTGTCTATTCCGTCAGATTTTCAGACGATATCGGTTATTTCGTAACCTTCCGCCAGACCGATCCGCTCTTCGCGGTCGACCTATCCGATCCGGAAAACCCCACCGTTCTGAGCGCCCTTAAGATACCCGGCTTTTCCGAGTATCTGCACCCATACGGGGACGGACTCCTTCTGGGCATAGGCATGTCGGCCGATGAAGACGGCCGTACGCAGAACCTCAAGCTCTCCATGTTCGACGTATCCGATCCCGCGGACGTGACCGAGAAAACATCGATGGAGCTGGAAGCGACGTGGTCGCCGGCCCTCTATAACCACCACGCGGTGCTCGCGGACATGGGGAAAAACCTCATCGGTTTTGCGACCGACAGCGCTTATGAGTTATACGCCTATACAGACGGCTCCTTCAAGCTTCTTGCCTCCATCGCCACAGCCGGCTGGGCCAGCGATACGCGCGGCGTCTATATCGGCGACAACATCTATATCTGTACACCCGAGAGCGTCACAATCCTCTCTCTCGACGGCTTTGCAAAACTTAAAACCGTCACCCTGCCGAACGGCTGAAAATAAAAAAGAACGGGCGCATCAAATATAATTTGATGCGCCCGTTCTTTTTGCTTATATTTCGACCTCGCGCTCGAATTTTCCCCATGGAATATCGCGCTTTGTTTTTCCCTCAACAAGCTCACCGATGTGGCATAAAAGCGGGAAAGCGTCATTGGGGATTTCTCCCCTCGCCTTAAGAACGCCCACGGCGCGCGCCATACGCTTTGTTATGACTATGGATTCCAGCGTGACGCCCGAGAGCGTCTCAAGCGCCTCTTCAATACCAAGCCCGGTGCCAAGGAGCGTCCCTATCTTTCTCGTCCTGCCGCCGAACACAGTGACATACAGGTCGCCTGCGGCGAGCATGATGTTGGAGTCTTTTTCGCCGCAGAGGCGCAGAAGCGCCTGCATTTCGAAAATACTTTGCCCGAATAGCGCGGCCTGTGAGTTGTAGTGTTCAAACTCCCTGCCCTCGCGTGCCCAGGACATGCCTACGGCAAGGCTCACCGCCAGGGCGTAAGCGTTTTTCAGGGCGACGGCGCACTCCACGCCGCGCACGTCCGTCGAAAGGCTTATATGGTAATAGTCCGAAGCAAAATATGCCTTAATTCTCCGCAGGACATCCATGTCCCAGCCGCAGAATGTGACGCACGTATAATCCCTGTCCGCGAGCTCATAACTCGTACTCGGCCCGCCGACGGCGCAGAATGGGATGCTTTTATCAGTACTTGTCCGGAAAAGCTCCGGATATGTCGTCATACCTCCGTCGGCTAAATCCAGCATACCCTTTGTCACGGAGAGCACCGGCACGCCGCCCTGGAGTATCGGGATAATGCTCTGAATAAACCAGTCCAGCCCGAAGCTGCTGACCCCGCAGAGGATGAGGTCGGCTCCCGTTATGGCCCTATCGATTTCTGAGACATCATAGTATTCTATCCCGCCGGGAAGCGTACGTTTTAAATTCAAATGATATCCGTCAATGCGCAGCCTGTCTATTATCTCTCCGTCCAGCGGCGAGCCCGCGATCCGCACTGTGTGTCCGTTATCGCGCAGTGGAAACGCAAGCGCCGAACCCATCATGCCCGCGCCGATTACAGTTATAATTGCCATTACTTTCTCTCTCTTATCCTTTCGAAAACAGCGCCGGAAGGGTATATGCCCGACGCTCCGAGATGCCCCTCCATGCGTATACATTCATTCCACTTGACGGTCCGTTCGCTCCTTGCCACGGAACCGACCTTTAATTGACCCGCGTTAGAGGCTATCGCGAGGTGAACAATCGTCGCGTCCTCGGTCTCTCCCGAGCGTGCAGAAATTACCGGCAGATATCCGTGGTTTTTGGTGTATTCAATTGCCTCAAGCGTCTCGGTAAGCGTGCCGATCTGGTTCATCTTAATGAGCACTGAGTTGCAGACGCCCATGGATACACCCTTTTTTATGCGGGCGATGTTCGTCGTAAACAGGTCGTCGCCGATTATCTGAATTTTTTTGCCAAGTTTTTTTGTAAGGAGCGCGTTCCCCTCCCAGTCGAATTCGGAACAGCCGTCCTCTATGGAGACAATGGGATATTTTTCGACCCATTCGCAGAGAAGACCGACAAACTCGCCGCGCGTGAGCTCGCGGCCTTCGAGGCTCAGCTTATAGGTCCCCTTCTCCTCGTCGTAAAACTCGCTCGAAGCGATGTCGAGCGCAATGGCGACGTCCTTTCCCGGAACATAACCAGCCTCTTTTATACCCTCGGCAAGAAGCCGCAGCCCCTCCTCGTTCGTCTTGAAGTCCGTCGGCCAGAAGCCGCCCTCATCGGCTATGGCGAGGGGCTTTCCGTACTTTTTGAACACCTTCTTCGTCGCGTTGTAGACGTCCACCACCATCTCGAAGCCGCGCTCAAAACTGTCGGCACTCATCGGAACGACAAGAAAATCCTGTATGTCGATAGAATCCACGGCATGCGCGCCGCCGCCGATTATCTGTATCATGGGAACCGGTACCGTCCGCGCGGAAGCCCCGCCGAGATAGCGGTACAGCGGCTCGCCCTTTGCGCTTGCCGCGGCCCATGCGATGGCCATAGAGCAGCCGAGGATGGCGTTTGCCCCAAGTCTCTGCTTGTTTTCCGTCCCGTCCAGGGCTATCATCGCATAATCAAGCTCCGCCTGACGGTCCGCCTGTTTTCCCTTGAGAAGCGGCGCCAATTCCCTGTGTATATTGGCTATCGCTATTTTGACACTCTTTCCGCCGAGGTATTTCATATCCCCGTCTCGCAGTTCAAGCGCCTCATACTTTCCTGTGGACGCGCCGGATGGCACGATGGCGCGGCCGACGACGCCGCTCTCGAGCGTCACCTCAACCTCGACCGTGGGATTTGCGCGCGAGTCGAAAACCTGTCTCGCGGATATGTCCTTAATCGTAAAATCGGGCATTTCAGTTTCCCTGCGCTTTCTCTTTAATTTTTACGAGTATCAGCTCCGCCGCGTCGCCGCAGCGCTCGACTTTTTGGTCTATCATTGCTCGGGCGCAGTTTCTTATGAGCACTTTGTCGCTCTCCTGCGTTATATACTCCGCCGGGGACTTCCCGTCGACGCGCGCTATCATGAGTATGGAGAGGAGCCGGACATAAACGCTCTCCAGCTCTCCTCTTTCCATACACGTCACGCCGGCAAAATAGATGTCCATCATATATTCAAGCATATTGAGGTAACTGGCCGCCCACTTCCTGTTTTTCACAGCTTTCAAAACGAAATGGTTGCTGAAAAAAGCGAGGTCGAACGCCGGATGGCCGTAATGCGCGACCTCATAGTCGAGTATGCTTACCCCGTCGCCGTCCGTCATGATATTCTTAGGGCTGAAATCGCCGTGCACAAGCGTAATACCGCTGTCCATCAGCTTGTTTATAAGCGGCTGAGCAAAGCCGCGGAGCTCCGGATATTTACCCAGTGTGAATTCAATATAAGGCGAGACGCGCAGGTAGTAGAAAATATCCTTGTTTTCAAAGCGTTTTTTAACTTCATCCCGCGCTGCGCAGGCATTGTGGACGGATAGGAGCGTGTTAACAACCTTCTCCGCCGCGCCGAAATCCAGTTTCCCCGCAAGGAGATCGGCCTTCCACATGCGCCATGAGTCCGGGACGGCCTCCCGCCAATAAATATAATTCTCTCCATCATAACCGTATACATCCGGTGCGCAGTCCGGCATAATTTCGTGGTAAATACGGTTAGCCCCCTGCTCCGCGTCCATGCGGTTCGGGTCACAGAGCCATGTCTCTTTGACCTTGAGTTTCTGGAGTCCCTGCTTAACTATTATATTTCGGTCTCCCACCGTTACGAAACATACGGTACAGGACACTCCCCCGCCGCAGTAACGCGCAGTAAATTCCTCTCCCGCTTTTACAATCCCCTTATCGAGCAGATATTCCCTGAGCACGTCCGGATCGGACAGGTTCAGGATCGGTTTCCCCCGGAATTCCTCTTTTCCTGTCGAAAACTGGGAAATCCACTGCGCAAGCTCCTCTGTTACCGAGGGATTCAATCCATAATATACGAAGTTCTTCTCTTTTTCCTCAAAAATAAGCTCAGACTTTTTGAGCTGCGACAGATGATAGGATATGGTCGCGCCCGTCATTTCAAAACGTCCTGCGATATCCCCGGCGGACATCCTCCCACCCTTCAGCAGGACGAGTATCTCGCGCCTTGCGGGATCCGATATCGCTTTAAAAATCTCTCCGAAAGCCAACAAACCACCTCCCGAGTTATTTAGAATTTCATCTAAGCAGATTATACTAAAACCGCGAAAAAGTCAAGAGCTATTTAGACATTAATCTAAATAGCTCTTGCATGATACATTATTATTATCTTATTACTGCTCCGAGCTCATCTTTGAGCTTCTCCAGTACCCCGGCAACAACGCCGTCCGCATCCTCGTCCGTGAGGGTCTTATCGTCGGAACGCAGCTTCATTGAGAAAGCTGTACTCTTTTTTCCGGGTTCGATGTGGCTGCCGGTATAGATATCGAACAGCTTCACGTCTTTAAGGAGATTTCCGCCCGCGCGCCTTATGCAGTCCGTAAGAGCGGCTATCGTGATATCCGCGCCGCAGACAACGGCTATGTCCCGTGTTATAGACGGGAACTTCGGCAGAGGCGTATAGGTTCGTTCGGGGGCGCGGAACGCCAGAGCATCGGCCAAGTCAAGCTCTGCGGCATAAGTCTCGTCCAATCCGTAGTTGTCAGCTACCTTCGGGTGTACCTGTCCGATGACGCCAATCGTCCTGTCTCCCGCCCTGATAACGGCGCAGCGGCCCGGGTGATAGGCGTGGTTTTCGCTCTCGGCGGTAAAGGACACATTCATGACGTGAAGATCGGAGAGTATGGCCTCTACATAGCCTTTCATGGCAAAAAAGTCCATGCCGCCGTATGCGCCGAGGGTCAGGATCACGCGCTCGTCCGGAAGTACCTCTCCGTTTTCGCGGTAGACCTTTGCCAGTTCATAGAGGCGCACGTTCTCGTTGCGATAGCTCTTATTGCGGGAGAGTATCTCCAGCATCGACGGCAGTGAAACCGTACGCATGGCACTTGTGTCCTCGCCGAGGGGATTCAGTATGACAAAGCTTTTTCGAAGCTTTGAGTCCTTCGGAAGGCGTATCCTGTCGTAAGCCGAGGGGCTTATAAATGAGTAGGTCATAATCTCTGAGAAGCCGAAAGCGCGGCAGTTCCGGCCGATACGGATCTCCGTCTTTTGCTTTTCACTGAAGCCTCCCTGAGTGGCGTCGCCGCGCATGAGTGTCGCCGGCAGATTATTATACCCGTGGAAACGCGCAACCTCCTCCGCGATATCAGAATAGTGTTCGACATCCGCCCTCCATGAGGGAACAATGATGATATCGCCGTCGAATTCGAAGCCGAGACGTATGAGTATCTCCCTCATCTCCGGCTCCAAAACGTCGGTTCCTAGGAGCTTGTTTATTCTCTCCGGTTCGAGCTTTATTCGGGTCGGCTCTCTGTCCTCGGCAATGACGTCGATAATTCCGTCCACGACCTCGCCGCAGCCCAATAGTTCGACCAGCTCGCAGGCTCTCTGGACGCCTTTATAGGTGTTCATCGGATCGAGGCCCTTCTCATAGCGGCCGGAGGCGTCCGTCCTCATGCCGAGGCTCGTCGCCGTGCGGCGGATCGAAACGCCGTTAAAATTGGCGGATTCAAAGACGACCATAGCGGTGTCCCCAACGATCTCTGAGTTGGCGCCCCCCATGACGCCCGCAACGCCGACAGGTTTGTTCGCATCTGCTATAACGAGCATACTCTCCGCGAGCGCCCTGTCGTTACCGTCAAGCGTTTTCATTATTTCTCCCGCTTTCGCGGTACGGACTATGATCTTTCCTCCCTCGACACAGGAAAAGTCGAACGCGTGCATCGGCTGGCCATATTCGAGCATGACATAGTTCGTTATGTCAACAATGTTATTGATCGGCCGCACGCCGCAGGCACGAAGGCGCTGTCTCATCCACTTTGGCGACGGGGCAATCTTCACGTTTTTGATCATTCGCGCGGTGTAGCGCGGACAGAGGCCGCCATTTTCGATCTCCACATCCAAAAGCTCGGATATGTTTCCGCCGGAACCTTTGACAACCGGCGTGTGAAGCTTCAGCGGCGCACCAAATGTCACCGCCGTTTCTCGCGCAAGGCCGATGACAGAGAGGCAGTCCGGGCGGTTCGAGGTTATCTCGAAATCAACCACTGTGTCGTCCGCGCCTATAACGGGACAAATATCGTCACCCACCTTACAGCCTTCATCCTGCAGGATGAAAATGCCGTCCTCTATTGCATACGGGAAATCGTGCAGATCCAGATTAAGCTCCTTTAATGAACAGAGCATGCCCTCTGATACCTCGCCGCGAAGCTTTCCCTTAGTTATCTTTATTCCGCCCGGAAGAATGGAACGATGCTTTGCAACGGGGGCAATATCGCCCTGCCGTACGTTCTGCGCACCGGTGACTATCTGGACGTTCTCGGTTTCGCTTAACTGTACCCGGCAGATAAACATGTGATCTGAATCGGGATGACGGCGTATTTCCGTCACCTTTCCGACGACGACGTTTTTTATTTCGGCAGATAGATTCTCTACAGCTTCAACTTTGGAGCCGGAGAGCGTCATCGCGTCCACATACTCTTTATCAGAAACATCTATATCGACAAACTCCGAAAGCCATTTTCTTGATAATTTCATTTTTTCGTCCCCCTAAAACTGTTCCAGAAAACGAACGTCGTTTTCGAAGACAAGTCTCATATCGCTTATTTTAAAGCGGCGCATGGCCAATCGTTCCACTCCGATGCCGAACGCAAACCCGGAATATATGTCCGGGTCAATGCCGCAGCCCTCCAGGACCTTCGGGTGCACCATGCCGGCCCCCAGAAGCTCTATCCAGCCCTCGCCCTTGCAGACGCGGCAGCCCACGCCTCCGCACTCATGACACTGCACATCGACCTCGCAGGACGGCTCCGTGAACGGGAAGTGGTGCGGGCGGAAGCGCGTTTTGGTCCCCTCGCCGTAGAGCGCTGTGACAAATGCGTTCAGCGTCCCCTTGAGGTCGGCCATTGTGACGCCTTTATCTATGGCGAGGCCCTCTATCTGGTGGAACATCGGGGAGTGCGTCGCGTCCACCTCGTCCTTCCTGTAAACTCTGCCCGGGGCGATGACGCGTATGGGCGGCTTCATTTTTTCCATGACGCGCACCTGCATAGGCGAAGTCTGCGTGCGCAGAAGGACGGAACTGTCCTGTGTGAAATAGAAGGTGTCCGACCACTCCCGGGCCGGATGTCCCTCCTCTGTATTGAGCTTGGTAAAATTATAATCCGCGAGTTCTATCTCGGGCCCCTCGGCGATCTGGAAGCCCATGCCGATAAAAACATCCTTGAACTCGTCGAGAACTATGGACATCGGATGTCTGTGTCCTACAGGCACCGGAATTCCCGGTATCGTGACGTCCAGCTTCTCATTTTCCAGCTTTTTTTCAAGAAGCTTTTCCTCCAGCGCTCCCGACGCCTCCGCGATCGATTCCTCTATCCTGGCTCGCACTTCGTTTGCAAGCTGGCCGATTACAGGGCGCTCCTCGGCCGAAAGACCGCCCATCTGCTTTAAAATGGCTGTTATCTCGCCCTTTTTGCCGAGATATTTTACGCGTAAAGTTTCAATATCCGCCGGAGCCTCTATGCTTTTCAGCTTTTCCAGCGCTTCGCTCCTGAGCTGCTCCAATTTTTTCTTCATATCATTCACTCCTGTTTTTGCGTTCGCTCAAAATTATGTTTCGGTAAAATAAAAAATCTTCCGTCCCGTCTGGGACGAAAGACTGATCTTCCGCGATACCACCCTGATTCGGCGAACGCCGCACTCATGGCCTTAAGGCCGCAGCCTGTATCGGGGCCGGCCGCCGGCGATTAACCGGTGCTCCCGGGCGAACCGGACGCCGTCCGCGCAGGAGGCTTTCAGCCGGCGACCTCCCTCTCTTTCGCGTTTCCATACGTCATTTTCCCGTTCATAGCGTTATAAATATTATTGACAAATATAATTTATATCATAACAGGCTCCTTAAAGCAATATATAATTTGACTAATATATGTTCCGATAATATAATTTTAATATATTTTGGCCTGAAAGCCGGTGTTTTAATGAAACTTTTAACTTCCGCTCAAATGAAACAGCTCGACAGCAGCGCGATTGACGGGCTTGGTATCCCCTCTACCCTTCTGATGACGAATGCCGCGCGGTGCATTGCCGAGGCGGCTCTGGACTTTATTGGAGACGGCGGCTCTGCCGCCATACTCTGCGGCAGCGGCAACAACGGCGGCGACGGCGTTGCCGCCGCACTTTTCCTCTTAAAACGCGGCGCCGCAGTTCGCGCATTTCTGGTCGGCAGCCGCGGCCATATGACGGCGGACACTCTTGAGATGGAGCGGAGGCTTATTGAGGCCGGCGGACTGCTCGAAGCATTCGATCCCGGCAGCGGCGATATCAATAATTATATAAAATCCTGCACCGTTATCATAGACGCCCTTTTCGGTGTCGGGCTGAACAGAGACGTCTCGGGGACGGCGCTTTCCGCCATACGCATCATGAACGGAGCCCCGGCCCCCGTGGTCTCCGCCGACATACCCTCGGGTGTGGAAGCCGACACAGGCAGGATACTGGGAGAAGCGGTACGGGCTTCCGTTACCGTCACATTTACCTTTGCAAAACCCGGACACATTGTGGCCCCGGGCTGCGCCATGTGCGGCACTCTCAAAATCTGCGATATAGGCATTCCGGAAGCGCTTTCGATCGCCGCCGAAACGGACATATATGCCATAACCGGGGAAGGCGTCGCGCTCCCAAGGCGCGAAACAGTATCTCACAAGGGCGATTACGGAAAAGACCTCATCATAGCCGGGAGCGTAGGCTATACCGGAGCGCCGGTTTTGGCCTCACGTGCGGCGGTCAGATCCGGCGCGGGACTTGTCTTTCTCGGCGTACCTGAAAAAATATATGATATTGCCGCCGTAAAGTGCGACGAGGCCATGCCATTCCCCCTGCCGTGCGATGACAGCGGGATCATTTCCGAAGGCGCTCTGGACATAATACTCGGGAAACTGAAAAACTGTGACGTATGCCTCGTTGGCCCAGGACTTGGCCGATCAAAGTCGGCAACCGAAATCGTACACTCAATTATTAAAAACAGCAATACTCCGATTGTCGTCGATGCAGACGGCATAAATGCCGTTTCTGAAAATATAGATATACTGCATAAGGTGAAGTGCCCCATCGTCCTCACCCCGCACGACGGCGAATTCACAAGGATGGGCGGTGACCTGAGGTCATACGATCGGATTACTGCGGCACAGCGCTTTGCCGTAGAATACGGCTGTGTCCTTGTTCTAAAAGGCCCGGGTACGATTACGGCATCGCCGGACGGCTTGGTATTCGTGAACACGACCGGAAACCCCGGGATGGCAAAGGGCGGCAGCGGAGACATACTTTCCGGAATGATAACGGCGCTGGTTGGAGAGGGTCTTCTTCCCCTGCAGGCGGCAGTTTATGCCGTTTATCTCCACGGAAAGGCGGGAGACCTCTGTGCCGAAGCACTGGGAGAGTACGCTATGACACCGACGGATATTATACAAACACTCCCGACAGTATTCAAAAATCAGACGAGGTGATGGAAGATTGCGGCGGCTAATTTCACTTATACTTGCGACAGCCCTCCTTTCTCTTCTGTGCGCGTGTTCCTCCGGAACAAATCCGGAGGACCTTGCACAGTCTGTGGCGGAGGAATATAATAAGGCAGGAAGCATATCGATGGTGATGGACCTCACCGCCGATTATGGCGACAAGGTATACGATTATAAACTGAAATACGAAGGAACGGCAGACGATGGGACCCTAACAGTGAGCGAGCCGGAAAACATCGCCGGTCTGTCGGCGCATCTGTCTGAAGACGGCATTACGCTAAAGTATGACGACGTGTCTCTCGAAACGGGCGCTCTGTCACCCGACGGGCTGTCTCCTCTGGACGCGGTGCCCGCCATGCTCGGCTCGTGGACAGCCGGCTACCCCGAGGAGTGTGTCTTTGAGAGCATTGAAGGCGACGACTTTGTCTCCGTCGGCTATCCCCTCACCGACACGGAATACCTGCGGACGTGGTTCGACAGCGAGACCCTTCTGCCCTACATGACGGAAATTTCGTCAAACGGCAAAGTCGTTATCAAATGCTCATTTGAGAACGTAATTATATAGAAACCGGTGAACAAATGGATCAGCAAAAGAGAACATGGGCTGAAATCAGCCTATCAAACATTGAACACAATTATCGCACCATGCGCTCACATCTCCCATCAGGCACCCGTTTTCTCGGCGTTGTCAAGGCCGACGCCTACGGCCATGGCGCTCTTCGCGTCGGCACGCTTTTGGAAAATCTTGGCTGCGACTATCTGGCCACAGCTACTATAGACGAGGCTGCAGAGCTTCGTGACTCGGGGATAAAAATGCCGATACTGATCTTCGGCAGCACTCCTGCAGACTGTGCCGAAGATCTGGTGGCGTACAGCATTACCCAGAGCGTTTCTACTCTTATCGATGCCAAAGCCTATTCCGAAGCTGCCGGGCGCCTTGGGAAAACGCTGAAAGTACATATAAAGCTCGACAGCGGCATGGGCCGGCTCGGCTTTTCACGCTCGGGCCTTAAAGATGCCCTGGCCGTTTTGAAGCTGCCCGGCCTAAATGCTGAGGGTGTTTTCACACACTTTGCCACATCAGAAATTACGTGCGACGAGTATACGCGAAACCAGCTCTCCGTATTTATGGAATCAGTTGATTTATTGGAAAATTATTCCGGACACAAATTTGAAATCAGACATTGCGCCAACAGCGCAGGAATGTTAAACTATAGTGAGGCGCATCTCGACATGATTCGTCCCGGGATAGCCCTCTATGGAATAAATCCCGACAAAAGCGCCCCCGAATGGGGCCTTCGTCCCGCAATGTCGCTGAAAACGCGCATCGCTCTGATCAGGGATCTCCCTGCCGGAGAATGCGTAAGTTACGGCAGGACTTTCACAGCGGAAACCGACCGCCGCATAGCCGTTATTCCGATAGGTTACGCCGACGGCCTGCACCGCGTCCTGTCAAACAAGCTTGAAGTCATGCTGCATGGCCGCCGGGTAAGGCAGATCGGCAATATCTGCATGGATATGTGCATGATAGACGTAACCGATATGCCCTCCGCCTCCGTAGGCGACGTTGTCACGGTCTTCGGCGACGGGGTATCCGCCTGTGAGCTTGCTTCAAAAGCCGGCACGATTTCATATGAGATTCTTTGTTCCCTCTCCCCCAGGGTCCCTCGCGTCTATATTTGAGTATTTTGTTCGATTCTGAGGCTATATTAACAGGACAAGCCGTCCCTGCCGTGGTCCTCACTGTGTCCTCTCCAAATATGACAGCATAAGATGTATTGAGCCGTTGATCTCAAAGGTCGCGGCAGCCGAAATTATTTCGGCAGACAAAACTGTATATTTTGTTTTGCTTTGTGAAAGAATTATAGTAGTCCGGCTACATACTTTCCTTTCGGACGGTTGTGACCGCGGCGACTATATTTCGTCGGAGAGTGACGCTGCCTTGTTAAGCGGAGTGAAAAGAGGAGACATCTACTACGCCGACCTGAGCCCCGTAGTCGGGAGCGAACAGGGCGGAATGCGACCCGTTTTAATCGTCCAGAACGATACGGGAAATAAACACAGCCCAACTGTCATCGCTGCGGCAATAACGTCGCAGATTAATAAAGCTAGGCTTCCCACTCACATTGAGCTCGAAGCCAAGAGCTTCGGCCTTACAAAGGATTCCGTTGTGCTCCTCGAGCAGATACGGACCATTGATAAAAGAAGGCTTAAGGAACGCATGGGAAAGCTGGACGACGATCTTATGAACAAGGTTGATAGTGCGATCGCAGTCAGCTTTGGCCTGCAATAATCTAGGGGGGAGCAAATTGCTCCCCCCCACCGGGGATATAGTC
>JBFWIW010000058.1:0-6824 GCA_050253535.1 Oscillospiraceae bacterium | reverse complement strand
CTCCGGTGTAATCCTTTTAATAAACGGTTCGCATGAAGTCTCCAGTATTTACGGAGGTACATAAGATGTTTAAAAAGAAAATACTGCTTTCGGCTCTCGCTGTAGCTCTGACGGTCGTAATCATAGCGGGCGCCTCGGCTCTCGCATCCCCGGGCTACGGCACGGAGGACGATCCTCTGGTCACTCTGAGTTATATTAACACAACGGTCAAGTCCGCAATAGCGGAAGATATTGAAGAGATTGCTTCCGCCGCAAAAGAGAGTACCGTCGCTCTTATGGACGAGCAGGTAAAATCGCTGACGTCGCTTTTTGACACCAAATTAAAAAACACCACCCCGGTCAGTACCGGCGATGTATTTTCAGTTGTGAGCCTTTCCAGCGGTCAGACCGTATCATGTTCTCCCGGCGCTGAGATAATGCTCCGTATCGGAACGGCCGTGTCTTCGGGCAGCTCTTCTCCCCGTCTGGTCGACATGACAGACGGTTCAAGTGTGGCCGGCAGCGGTTCTGCTCTTGTTAAGAACCACCTCTATATGGCAACGATAGACGGAAACGGCATCAAGGCCACCGCCGCCGCGAAGATATTAATCCGAGGGACATACAAGGTAAGCTGAATTACCATACATAAGCAAAAAAGTCCGTACATAACATTAATGTACGGACTTTTTTACTGTCGAAATATTCCCTTGGGCTTATCCGACGAGGAGAACGGATGACGTCTGCTCAGCCGCAGCTGTCTTGAGAAGTGTTATTATCCCCACGCGGCTGCTGCCGCGTGGGGTGCCCCGTTTGATTGACATCCTCGGCAGAATTTACTGCGTAAACGCTTGTACGCGGCCGTCAGGCGGTAACGCCCTGCGGCGCGTCACTTGCGTATGTCACGGAAAATGACGCATTCAATTCCGGTCCAGCAGAGTTTATCGCCAAGCTAAGAAAATCCGTGCATATAATTTTACATGGACTTCTTTTATTTGAGGTGACACCTATGAACGATATTTTAGGCAATTATGACGTATACTACGGAGAAACTCTAATCGGCAGTCTCATTGTTGAGCGCGATGGGGCGGCTTATCTCTTTCAGTGTTCCTGTCAATACTTTTCGCCGGACGTATTGCGTCTATACTGTGTTTCCGGAGAGAAAACCGCTTCGCTTGGCGTTATGCTGCCGGAGGACGGAAAGCTTGTATTTAAAAAACGTATCACAAAAAACATGCTGAGTGATATGGGCCTCTCTGACATCTCACGCTGCTTTTTGCGCGGCCGGGAGGCGCCGGAACAAAAACCGGAACCTGAGGAGAAAACTGCCGTCATTGCCCCACCGGAGTCCCCTTTATGGCTTCCCGCATACGATGCTGCCTCTCTTTTCTCAGACGCGGATATCGCCTCCGCCTGCCGCGATGTGACAGGCGCCCTCACTATGGAAGACGGGAATAGTCAGCTTATCGCCATCCCGATTATTCTGGGCGCACCGTTCCCTCTCATGCCAGTTTTTTGTTTCGGACGGTCAGAAATAATCGATGGAAATAATTACGTCGTTTTCCGCGTACGCAACGGCAAGCTTATTCCATAAGCTTAAAGCAGCAAGAATAGCTTAAATCACGGAATAATAACCTAATTATTCCGTGATTTGCCATACGAATAATCACCCTTTCAAGTGGAATACTAGAAGTTGAATTCCAATGAATAGGGAGGAAAAAACATGGCAAATCTTACGGCAAAAGAGCTAACCGCTCTCGAAGACCAGATAGGTCACGAACAGACTCTCGTAAAAAAGTATCAGGCAATGGCCTGCCTCTGTAATGATACCCGGCTCCAGCAGGAACTAGGCTCTATAGCGCAGAAGCATCAGCAGCACTTTGATACGTTAATGACCTTTTTACAGTAGAGGAGGAATAAAATGTCAGATCCAAACGGTTGCGCTCAAATTTTAAGCGAGAAACACATCTTAGAGGATTCGCTCATTTCACAGAAACTGCTGACATCAAGCTACAACACCTATGCCGGCGAGTGCACGTGCGAGCAGCTCAGAAACGCCATGCTCGGCATTCTCGATGAAGAACACAAAATTCAGGCAGATATTTTTTCATCGATGCAGGCCCACGGCTGGTATAACGCCGAGCCCGCGCAGCAGCAGAAAATAACAGCTGCACGTCAGAAATTCGCTTCCGCTCAGTAACTGAAAGCATCAGAAGCGGCATTCTATGTCTTATGGAAAAGCCCCGGTATAGCGGTATGATTTGCCGTTATGCCGGGGTATTTTTCCGCAGCGCAAGCCCGTGGGTAAAAATAATTTTAATCTGTCGAATGCAAATACTGCGCGAAACTTTATTTATGTGTTAAGTAATAGTATCTATTCTCTTTTTTTCTTATTTTTGGAAAAAATACTTTACACTTACATTATTTTTGATATAATAGCTATAATAAATTATGTTTCCGGCAGGGAGGTCATAGCTATGCAGGATATGGACTACACAAGAAAATTCGACGTGAGCGACAAGCGCACGGAAACACGGGAGATTATCTCTTCCGTCTATAATTCCCTGAAAGTAAAGGGATATAATCCTGTGAATCAGCTTGTTGGATATATCCTGTCGGAGGATCCAACATATATTACAAATTATAACAATGCCAGGAGCCTGATCTGCCATCTGGATCGCGACGAACTCCTGCAGGAGCTCGTCATCAGTTATCTCGAGAAAAAATAACCTGATTTTTTATGACAAAAAACCATATATTAACCGAAAACGATGCGTTTTATGCGCATCGTTTTTGCATTTATCACAAAATTCAGCTGTGTTTTTATATACTTAAAATTGGTTAAGATAGTAATTGTTGATTGACAATGAGGATACAATGTGTTACAATTTGGTTACGTTGAGATTGGAGGTCCAATATGACCACACCAAAAACCGAAATATCTGAGCTGCTTGAATACAAGGGTCATCCCCTCATGAGAAAGGACAACCTTATATATTACGGCAGCATGTCCGACAAGTACATCGTACAGCTCCAGATCCTCTCCACCAAAAAAGTCGATGATCTAGAGGTCGCGACAAAGGTTAGTGTTCAGCTCCAGCTTACGGACTCTGACCTGAAAACTAGAGACAGAATAGTAAAAAAGACCGAAAAGGACAGTCTTTACTCGGCGATCGATGTCGCTTCCGTCTGGCTTGAAAGGGCACTTAGCTCCAAATAGTCTATTCTGAAAGGTACTTTGCACAATGAGAACTGCTAAAAGAACACTTTTTCTTGTGCTGGCACTTGCGCTTCTATTTTCTTTTTTTGCGATAGACGCTTCCGCCGCCGAAATTGCTTTCGGCGCGGCGACCGTGTCAGCCACTAATCTGAACATCCGCTCCGCCCCAGGCACAGATAATGATATTGTATCAGCTATCCCCGGAGAAACCATCGTTGTCATCTTGGAAAAGACGACGGACACCTGGTACAAGGTCAATTATAAAGGTTCAATCGGTTATGTCGACTGCTCCTATCTTAAGAACATTCTTAAGGCCGAGAACTTTAACGCCATAGGCACAATTGCAGGAGACGACGTCTGTATGAGAACCCTCCCCAGTACGAGCAGCAGTGTCATCTCTACATATTCAAACAACACTGAAATGACCGTAATCGGCATAAACAATGGCTGGTATAAAGTCCGTTACAGCGGCAATACGGGTTATGTCCGTTCCGATTACATGGATATCATCGGTTCGTCAACTTCCATCTCCAGTTCCAGTTCTGATTCCTCAACCGTTGGGCAGCAGATCGTCAATTGCGCTCTTCAGTATGTCGGATACAGATACGTCTACGGTTCCGAATCTCCAAGCGTCGGTTTTGACTGCTCCGGTCTTGTACAATATGTGTATGGACAGAATGGTTACACGCTTACGAGAACGGCTTCGCAGCAATTCAAGTACAACGGCACCGAGGTTTCCAAGTCCGATCTTAAGTCCGGCGATCTGGTCTTCTTCTCCTCTAACGGTTCTTCCGTAACTCACGTCGGTATCTACATAGGCAACGGCCAGTTTGTACACGCATCAACTTCGACTACCGGCGTCATCGTTTCAAACCTCTACTCAGCCTATTACATGAGAGTTTACTTCGGAGCAAGGCGTATCGCCGAGTAGTACATACTTTTCCGCGTGGACGTCCTGATTAATATTTTGCAGAGCATATTTTATATGCTCTGCTTTTTTTTAATAAAGTTGACAAAATTCCGCACAGTCTATTATAATTTAAGAGTTATTCTCAAATTCAGGAGAGGAACTGTATTGAAACAGGTTTATCTGACTGAACAGCGGCGCCGGCTTCTGGATTTTCTTCACGAAAACCCGGAGCGGCAATATAAGATCGTTGAGATTTTTGAGGCCCTTTCACAGAGGCGCGACCCGCCCGCTAAGAGCACGGTGTACCGCCTAATTAAGAAACTTGTCGAAGAGGGGCTTGTCCGGCGTTTTGTCAACGGCACCAGCCGCCAGTTTCTATACCAGCTTGTAGACGGTGAACGCTGCAGCTATCACCTGCACCTTAAGTGTCTCGGCTGCGGTAAGCTTATACACATGGATGACGAGATGTCAGACCTGTTTCAGGGCAAAATACGCGCTATAAACAATTTCGAGCTTGATGAAAAGAAGACGCTTCTGTTTGGAAGATGCGAGTCGTGCAGATTTAATCCCGAAAAATAATATTTCCCTCTCCCCTGTCCCCCACTTTTAGGTTTTGGAGGTTCCCATTTAATGCGCAAATTTGCTGGTGCTTTTATTGCCGTTGTTTTTGCTCTATCCCTGATTTCGGGCTGCGCGCCTGCGAGCACGGCCGTGCCGGACGACGGCAAAATCAAAATCGTCTCCACCATATTTCCGCCCTATGATTTTGCGCGCCAGATCGCCGGTGACCGGGCCGACATCACCATGCTCCTGCCGCCCGCTTCGGAGAGTCACTCCTATGAACCGACGCCGCAGGACATCATAGAGATTCAGGCGTGCGACGTATTCATCTACGTCGGCGGTGAGTCCGATACCTGGGTCAGCGGTATTTTGGACGCCATAGACACGAGCAGTATGACCATCGTGACTCTCATGGACTGCGTTGAGGCTCTCGCCGAGGAATATATAGAAGGTATGGAAGTAAATGAACAGGAGAACGATGGCGAAGTCGAATATGACGAGCACGTCTGGACTTCCCCGAGCAACGCCATATTAATTACCCAGAAGATTGCAGATGCCCTCTGTACGTCCGACCCCAACAATTCGGACTACTATAATGAGAACTGCAGCAACTATGTAGCGGAGCTAAACCAGCTGGACGCTAAGTTTTCCGAAATAGTGGCCGGCGCCAAACGGACGACCGTAGTTTTCGCCGACCGTTTTCCGCTCCGCTACTTCACCGAGGCATACGGTCTCTCCTACTTTGCCGCGTTCCCCGGCTGCACATCCGAAATCGAACCCTCGGCGGCGACGGTCGCGTTTCTCATCGATAAGGTAAGTGATGAGAATATACCCGTGGTCTTCTACATCGAACTTTCAAATCAGAAGATGGCGGACACCATATGTGAGGAGACCGGCTGCAAAAAGCTGCTGTTCCACTCCTGCCATAATGTCTCGAAGGAAGACTTCGAATCCGGCACAACCTACCTTGACCTCATGTACAATAACGCAGACGTTCTTAAGGAGGCACTTTACTGATATGGCTTATCTCGAATGCCGCGGCGTCTCCCTTGGCTATGATGGGCAGACCGTGCTAAAAGGTGTAAACTTCAAGGTGGAGCCTCAAGACTATCTCTGCGTTTTAGGTGAGAATGGCTCCGGCAAGTCAACGCTTATAAAAGGGCTTCTGAATTTGAAGTCCCCGCTGGAGGGCGAGATAATCCTGGCTGACGGGCTGAAGCCCAGCGAAATAGGTTATCTGCCGCAGCAAACCGCCCTGCAGAAGGACTTCCCGGCGAGTGTCATGGAAGTCGTCCTTTCGGGCAGGCTGAACAGCCTGAAAACCCGCGCTTTCTATTCAAGAACCGACAAAGAAGACGCCCGTAAAAAGCTTGGCCTCATGGGAATTGAAGGTCTCAGAAACAAATGTTATCAGGAACTGTCGGGCGGTCAGCAGCAAAGGGTCCTCCTTGCCCGCGCGCTCTGTGCCACAAAGAAGCTCCTGCTCCTGGACGAGCCGGTCGCAGGGCTCGACCCGGTCGCGTCCGCCGAACTCTATCAACTCATAAAGAAACTCAATTCCAAGTATAATCTCACAGTAATTATGGTCTCGCACGATATTAAAGAAGCTGTCTCCAACGCGTCCCACATCCTGCATCTGGGACGTAAACAGCTTTTTTACGGTACGGCGGAGCAGTACATGGAGAGCAAAATCGGCCGATCCTATCTTGGAGGGTGTTCCCATTGATAAAAGTAGTCATTGAAATGATGTCCTACCCCTTTCTCTCGCGGGCTGTCGTTGTCGGTGTTCTCGTGTCCCTCTGTGCGGCGCTTCTGGGCGTGTGTCTCGTCTTAAAACGGTATTCCATGATAGGAGACGGACTATCCCATGTCGGCTTCGGCGCTCTGGCTTTCGCAGCTGCGTTCAATGTCGCGCCGCTTGCAGTCGCGATCCCAACCGTCGTAATTGCAGCTATCGTCCTTCTGCATCTTTCTGAGACGAGCAGGATAAACGGCGATTCCGCGATAGCTCTCATATCCAGCGGTGCACTCGCAATAGGCGTCATGGTCATTTCACTCCGTTCCGGTATGAATACCGACCTCAACAATTACATGTTCGGCAGTATCTTATCTCTCAGCAGCACAGACGCCATGCTCTCTATAGTTCTATCCATCGCA
>JBFWIW010000057.1:0-20295 GCA_050253535.1 Oscillospiraceae bacterium | reverse complement strand
TGCAGCCGAGGATGCCGACAAAATTCGCCTCGTCCTCAGCCGTTATGCCGCTTTGATGGGCGAGTTCGTGCGCTATTGTGAAGGGCATAAGGCTGTCTGGTGGGTCGGTATTGATATTTGACTCGCCGGTGAACGGAAAATATACACCCGTGAAACCCATACGGCTCATTATGTCGGAGAACAGCATCACTTTCGGGCGGTAATAGGTGCAGCCAAGGGAAGAAAACTCATTAGCGAGCGAATCGTAGACGTGCACTGAATAGTCGAAGACCGCGGTTTCGTTGCAGGCATACTGCCCGTCCTTGCCGCGGGGGACCTCCTGCGCGAGCGTGTTTGTGCGTTCGGCGAAATATTCCGTAACCGATATAAGGGAACTGAGCTCAGTTGCAGTATAGTCAAGGCCGTTTTTTTCCGCGAAGCTTTCTCCAAGGTAATCTATACCGAAGAGCCAGGAATATGCGGCGAATATGTACAGTGCGACAAGAATCAGCGTGAGCAGCCGGTAGAGCAGAGTCCGGAATTTTTTGTCCCGTCTTACAATAAGGTATACTGTCCTCCCGATAAAGACAAGGAGTAAAACTCCGGCTGCGGTATAAAATAATTCCATCATGGAAAACGGCACAAACGAGAATATTTTGCCCAAGATCTGCCGAGTAGGGAGCGAAAATCCTGAAATAAAGTCTTTAACAAATGCGGGTTTACTGCTAAGTATGTAGTATAAGACGAGTGCCAGAACCGGTATGGCGGCGGCTGTTATAACGCCGGGCCTTATACGAAATCCGCCTTGGACTTTGACACGTCTTTCAGTTGTTGGGGTTTGCATTGTACGACCTCCTCTCAGAACACAGAACGTATTTACAGTATATCTTTTTGCAGATGCCGTCGCAATAAAAAAATTGTGGAAGCCAGGGCGAATAAAGGGCATCGCGCAGACAAAAAGAATGATTTGAATATTTGCGTCGAAAATGGTACAATGATAACAGACATAGTTTTATTTGTTGAATATCTTTGAATGATAGCCGACCGGTTTCCACACCCGGTCCAATGCCCGCCGTAAGGCGGGTAAAAACAAAATGGAGTGATTATTAATATGGACACATCTATCCGTAAAATATCGTTTGCAGCCGTTGTCGCCGCCGTATACGCCGCACTAACTATACTGCTCGCACCAATAAGCTATGGGCCGGTGCAGATGAGACTTTCGGAGGCAATGTGTATTTTGCCGTTTTTCTTTCCGATGTCGGTCTGGGGGCTTTTTATAGGCTGTATTATAGCAAACCTGATGAGCGCGTACGGTATTATCGATGTCGTCTTCGGTTCGGCGGCAACACTTATGGCCGCGCTCTGCACCATGTACATGGGAAAAAAAAGCAGCGGCGGCGTCCTGTCAAAAGCACTGGCCTGCCTGCCGCCGGTCGTGTTTAACGCCGTAATAATTGGCGCCGTGATTTCTTTTTCCGCCACTCCCGATGCCTTTTGGGCGGGATTTATTGTAAATGGGGCAGAGGTGGCACTTGGTGAATTTGCGGTTATGTATGTCATAGGGCTTCCATTAATGATATATCTGCCCGGAACGGCGTTTTTTCAGGAACTCTCAAAACACAAACAGAAATAACGAGGAGAATTTGGCATGAAGGTCAGAAAAGCCGTAATTCCTGCTGCGGGATTGGGGACGCGCATGCTCCCGGCCACAAAGACGATCCCAAAGGAAATGCTGCCGCTGGTGGACAAGCCTGTCATACAGTATATAATCGAGGAGGCAGTCAACTCCGGAATTGAGGATATACTTATAATCACAAACCGCGGCAAGTCCGCGATGGATGACTATTTCGACTACTGCCCCGAACTTGAGGAGCGCCTCATAAGGCACGGTAAGGAGCGCGAGCTCGGCGTTGTCCGCCGTACGGCTGACATGGCAAATATCTTTTATGTCCGCCAGAAGGAGACGAAGGGGCTTGGGCACGCGGTTTGGTGTGCACGGCGCTTTGTTGGGGATGAGCCGTTTGCCGTCCTCCTTGGCGATGACATTATGATGTCTGAGAAGCCTGTGCTCAGGCAGTTGATCGAAGCCGCCGAAAAATATTCGGCGAGCGCAGTAGGCGTTCAATCAGTTTCAGACGAGAGAATATCCAGTTATTCATCCATAAAGGCCGAGCCTCTGGAAGGGCGGGTCATGCGTGTGTTTGATATGAACGAGAAGCCCACACTGCAGCAGAAATTTTCAAATTATGCCATTTTGGGCCGTTATGTGCTTACTCCCGGGATATTCGAGGAACTGCAGAACACGGCGCCGGGATACGGCGGGGAGATACAACTGACGGACGGGCTCTGCCGCCTCTGCAAAAAGGAAGATATGGTTGCAGTCGATTTCGAGGGCAGAAGATATGATACGGGGAACCTAAAGGGTTATCTTGAGGCGATAATCGATTTTTCGCTCCGAAGTGAAGAGGCCGGGGCGTGGCTCGGCGAGTTTATTAAAGAAAAAGCAAAAACGCTGTAAAAGATGTATGTTTAAAGAGGAGATGCACCGCCGAAAGCGGTAAATCTCCTCTTTTTCTTTTGTATTGAGTTCGAATCTAAGTGTATACGTCAAACATTAATAGTGAGCTTGCAGTCAATATCGAGCTTCGTGTAAGTAGCGGGTACGCCAGAGGCGGATACGAGTACAATATTTGAGCAGGGGCGGCAGTCGCCCGTGCGGATAAACAGCTTTGCGGTGAGGGCGAGCTCACGAAGCTCAGAAAACGGTACCTTTTTACATTCCTGCTTTGAAAGGAGCTCCGTTACAATCTTATATGAGCCGGGATTGCGCGCCTCCATGTTGTCCGGAATATAATAGTCGCTGAATATTGCCTCGCTTAGAACGGCTGTTAGTACCTGAGGCATGGTTGGCAGATTTTCCACTATGGCGAGATCCACATAGTCCATGCCCTTTGGAATGGGGAAACCGGAATCGCAGATGAAAACGATGTCATAATGTCCGAGCGACGTAATGCCTTGCATAAGTTTGGAGTTCAAAATACCGGATTTCTTCATATCATGTGTCCTCCGCATACTCTATTTTAGCTTCATCTATTACAATCCGGCATTCTGAATATAGTATTGTCGACAAAGCACTTATTTTGCGCGCCTGTCGAGGGCCGCGCGGACGAGTCCAACAAACAGGGGATGTGCGCGGTTCGGGCGGCTTTTAAACTCCGGATGGAACTGTACGCCGACAAAAAAGCTGTTTCCAGGAAGTTCGACGGTTTCAACTATGCGCCCGTCGGGTGACATGCCGCCTATGACAAGCCCGTTTTTCTGCATGATATCACGGAAGTCGTTATTAAACTCGTATCGATGGCGGTGGCGTTCGCTTATCAGGTCTTTCCCATAACACTCGAAAAGCTCAGTTCCGGCTTTAACTTTGCATGGGTAAGCGCCGAGGCGCATTGTGCCGCCTTTTGCAATTTCCTCATACTGATCGGGCATAAAGTCGATAACTTTATAGGGGGAGGCGGAGTCAAATTCTCCTGAGTTCGCGTTTTGAAGTCCGCAGACATTTCTGGCAAATTCGATGACGGCGGTCTGCATGCCGAGACAGATACCGAGATATGGGATGTTTTTTGTCCTGGCATAGCGGGCGGCGGCTATCTTGCCCTCAATACCGCGGTTTCCGAATCCGCCGGGGACAAGGATGCCGTCACACCCGGTAAATATCTCCTCCGCGGTTTCGTCGGTCACCGTCTCAGAATCAGTCCACCTTATTATGACGTGCGCACCGGTCTCATATCCAGCGTGCCGAAGCGCCTCGGCAACGGAGAGATAAGCGTCGTGCAGCTTTACATATTTACCGACCAGGGCGATTGTCACGTCCTTCGTGCGGCTATGTATGCGCTTCACCATCTCTTCCCACTCGAACATATCGGGTGTCTTGGCCTCTATTTTGAGTTCACGGCATACAATCTCGGAAAAACGGTTTTCCTCAAGCATAAGGGGCGCTTCGTACAGGACCGGAATCGTCATATTTTCAATGACGCAGTCGGGCTTCACGTTGCAGAAAAGGGATATCTTCTGGCGTATTGAGACGTCTACCGGCTCGTCGCAGCGTATGACTATGATGTCCGGGGTGATGCCCATGGACTGGAGTTCTTTCACGGAATGCTGAGTGGGCTTTGACTTGTGCTCACCGGAGCTCTTGATATAGGGCACAAGCGTTACATGAATAAAAAGGCTGTTTTCGTTACCCACTTCAAGTGCCACCTGACGGATAGCCTCCAGAAAGGGCTGGCTCTCTATATCGCCGGTGGTACCGCCTATCTCGGTTATGACGACGTCAGCGTCCGTCTTTTTCCCGACGCTGTATATAAAATCCTTTATCTCGTTCGTTATGTGCGGAATGACCTGCACCGTCTCGCCCAGATATTCGCCGCGGCGCTCTTTGTTTAAAACGTTCCAGTAGACTTTACCGGTCGTGAGGTTCGAAAAACGGTTCAGATCCTCGTCAATGAAGCGCTCATAGTGGCCAAGATCCAGGTCCGTCTCCGCGCCGTCTTCAGTGACATAGACCTCCCCGTGCTGGAATGGATTCATGGTGCCGGGGTCTACGTTTATATAGGGGTCGAGTTTTTGGGCCGCGACCTTGAGGCCGCGCGCTTTTAAGAGTCTTCCCAGCGAGGCAGCGGTTATGCCCTTTCCAAGTCCGGACACGACGCCGCCGGTCACAAAAATGTATTTCGTCATTTTTTGCCCTCGCTATAGACGATAGGCTTTTTTCGCCTGTGTCTATTTTCGTAGTTTCTCATAATTCTCCACCTTTAGTTTTCATAAGTTGTTATGATATTTTCAGCGATCTCGCGCTTTGTGAGCCGCATATCCATAGCCTGCTTTTCAATAAAGCGATGTGCGTCAGCTTCCGTCATGTTCAGGTATTTAATAAGAATCCATTTGGCACGGTTAACTATTTTGATCTCACCCATTTTGGTCGTCAGAGTCTCATTTTTTTTCTCAAGCATACGGAAGCGCGCGCGGACCGCAGAGGCAATCTTCATGGTCTGATAGACCATCGCTTTCGTGTTTGGTTTTGGGATGGTAAGGACTCCGCTGCTCTCTACCTTTCCGGAGACGTCGTCATAAACTTCGATTTTTACAAATAGAATGACGCTCGATGCCGTACACTGTGCGATGTCGAGCGCGAACTCTATGCCAAATTCATCTGAAAGCGGCGCGTTTATGAAAACGATATCGAAGGATGAGGACATCATCAGGCGCTTGGCCTCGCCGCAGCTTCCCGCAGAGACAATGGGGGAAAAGGATGAGGCAGGCAGCAGTTCCGATAGATATTCGATTATCTTTGCCGTGCCGGAGACCACCAGCACGCTTTCGGGCGTTTTTTCGGCAAGCATATCCGCATCAGCCTTTCTCAGTCGGTCCGGGCGCAGTATTCCTCAAGGACGGCCTCTGGCAGGACGTTTCCGATAAAAATGCTGTCCCTTGCGGCAGCCTTAGCTTCGGCAAGGTTTTCGGGGAGTTTTTGAAACGTTTTGAGCAGTTCCACCGGAGCCTTATATAGGTTTAAATCTGTTGAGGGGGGCGGAACCATTCCGTTCCTTACGCCGTCAAGTCCAGCCCATATTATAAGTGCAAAGGCGAGATAGGGATTCGCGGTTGCATCGGGAGACCGCAGTTCGATGCGTGAGCGCACCTTGTCCGCTGCGGGTAAACGAATGAGCTGAGAGCGGTTCTGCGGCGACCAGGTTATATATTTCGGCGCCTTGTAACCGCCGAGACGTTCGTACGAATTGGCGGTCGGATTGAGGAAAAGGGTCATTTCCTTTACATGTGCAAGTACGCCGGCCATAAAGGGCATAAAAATATCGCGCCCGGCGAGGGATTGCGGAGAGAGGTTTATGTGCATACCGTTGCCGCACTCGCTGTGCAGGGGCTTCGGCTCGAACGAGGCGGAGAGTCCGTTTCGGGCCGCAATGGTCTTTACGACGGTTTTAAAGGTGATTGCATTGTCGGCTGCGGAAAGCGCGTCGCTGTAACGGAAATCTATTTCATTTTGACCGGGGCCCTCCTCGTGATGGGACCGCTCGGGCTGGATACCCATTTCCTCAAGCGTGAGGCAGATTTCGCGCCGGACATTCTCTCCGGAATCCTCAGGTGCTATATCCGTATAACCGGCATTGTCAAAGGGCGTTTTGGTGGGTAGTCCGTTTTCGTCTGTTTTGAAAAGGTAAAACTCAAATTCCGCACCGAAATAACACATGATACCCATATCGCGCGCGTCTGCAATAGCCTTTGTAAGCATATACCGGCTGTCATATGGGAACTGGCGCCCATCGGGAGACATGACGTTGCAGAGCATGCGCACAACTTTCCCGTGGGATGGCCTCCATAAAAGCATGGAGAGTGTTTTCGGGTCGGGGAAGAGGAAAAGGTCAGAAGCCTCCTCTCTCCCAAAACCGTGCACGGCAGAAGCATCGAAAGGGATGCCCGTCTCAAAAGCGCGGGAGAGCTCCGAGGGCATGACCGCTATGTTTTTCGGCTTCCCAAAGATGTCGCAGTAAGCGAGCCGGATGAACTTTATGTCCTCCTGGCTCACATATTCCATGACTTCCTCTTTGGTGTAGTACATAATAACCTCCCATGCGCCGGGGCGCACAAATTGTAGTGAAAGCCTCTCGGCATGGGAGGTTATAACGCATAAATTTCGGTTGCCGCGTAGCGGCGAGAAATTAGCATATCAAATGTTAGTGTGAAAGAGTTCACACTAACCTCCCATGCGCCGGAGCGCACAAATTGAAGTGAAAGCCTCTCGGCATGGGAGGTTATAACGCATAAATTTCGGTTGCCGCGTAAGCGGCGAGAAATTAGCATATCAAATGTTAGTGTGAAAGAGTTCACACTAACCTCCCATGCGCCGGAGCGCACAAATTGTAGAGATCCTCCCCCGCATGGGAGGTTATAACGCATAAATTATGGTTGCCGCGTAAGCGGCGAAAAACATCACGCAGCAGTGTGAAAATTATCACGCGGCCATCCGTCAGTTTTGAACGTACATCTGTTTATAGGGATTCTTTGTGTTGGGCGTAAGTGCGAAAAAGTGTTTGGAATACACCTCGTCTTCGGAGACACCAAAATATTCCGAGAAGTTTTTTATAAAGGGAGCTATCTGAGCCATATCCGCTTCAGCCGCGTCGCCGATGCAGACCTGTTCGGGGAGCTTTGCCGTGATCTTATCTGCGCGGATAAGAACCTTTCCGCCGTGCATACCGGTTCCGCAGAAGTAGCCGAGCAGGTCCTTCTCATCGCAACCAAGGCCGAGAACGACGATTATGCCGCCTGCCTGATACTCGGCGAGAAAACTTCCGCCCTTTCCGCCTATCATAATGACGGGTATCTTGTCCTTA
This sequence comes from Oscillospiraceae bacterium, assembly GCA_050253535.1. Classification (GTDB taxonomy): domain Bacteria; phylum Bacillota; class Clostridia; order Oscillospirales; family Oscillospiraceae; genus JBFWIW01. The sequence continues at coordinate 12,901 of JBFWIW010000057.1, read as the reverse complement.
TACTGCTTCATGTGGATACCGGCTCGGTAACCCACATCTCCCTTTATATAGATCTCACCGCCGCGCATGGCGTAACCTGTCGCGTCGCCGCATGACCCGTGGACGATTATCTTGCCACAGTTCATGGTGTCGCCGGTTGCATCCTGCGCGTTCCCGTGGACAATAATTGTGGCGCCGTCGAGATAAGCGCCGAGCGCGTTTCCGGGTGTGCCTTCAATATCTATTATTTTACCACTTTCTCCGCTTCCAATAAAGCGTTGTCCGGAACAATTTTTAATTTTTATATCTCCCTTAGCAGAGCGGACGCGCTCGTTCAGCTCCTTGAAGATCATATTCCGGCCGTTAATGGTTGTTTCGCGTGTCGCAGTCATTTTGCACCACCTCCCAGTTTTTCATTCCTGTACGCGCGAGAAAATGCGACAAGGCTCGGTTCTTTTTTGACAAGATCGAAATCGATGGTAGTAAGCGGGGTCTGTTCCCTAATTAGAGAGGTATATATGCCAGCCTTGTCAACCTTGCCTATGAGGATATAACCTTTAAGGATGTCGTCCTTATAGAATAGCTTTTTGTAAGACTCTTCGTCGGAGACCTCATATATGTCCCCGTCGTAGGAGCCGGCCGTTATAATGTGAAGGCCGAAAAAGCCGATAGCGTTCATCGGTATGACTTTATTGAACTCCGCCGTGCCGCCCGCCATGTTGGTACCGGCGGTCCTTCCGCCGCGGTAGGCGTTAGGAAGTATCGCGAGTATACGGTTCATTCCTACAGATATGTCAAAACTCTCCGCGCAGTCGCCCGCGGCGTAGATATCCGGCAGGCTTGTCTTCATGGAGGTGTCCGTAGTTATCCCGCGGCCTATTTCGCCGCCGGCATCCTTTATGAGCGATACGTTTGGCCGTACGCCGACTGCGGTAACGAGAATGTCAAATTCGAGCGTCTCACCGCTGGACATGTGAGCGGTATTACCCTCAAAGCTGGATACCGATGCCCCAAGAATGAATTTCATGCCCTGTTTTTCAAGGTGCGCCTGTACGATATGCGCGCCCTCGTCGTTAAGTATGCTGGACAGGATGCGCGGGGCGAGGTCTACGACAGTTATCTCGCCGACACGGTCGGCTATTCCTTCAGCGCACTTAAGGCCTATAAGGCCGCCGCCGATTATGAGCACTCTCTTGTAGGGGGCAAGTTCCGCTTCAAGAGCCGTAGCGCTGTCGAGGTCCATGAAGCAAAAGCGTTTCGGCACCGAGTCAAGCCCGGTCATGGGCGGCGTGAACGGTGAAGAACCGGTAGCCACCAAAAGTTTATCATAATCGAGAATAGTGCCGTCGTCAAGTGCTACGTTTTTTTTCTCTTTGTCTATGGATATAGCCTTTTTGCCCAATATCATTTTGCAGCCGTTCTTCTCATAAAAATCATCCGGCCGGTATTTCATACGTTCAAGGTCGGTTTTACCCTGAAGGAGATAGGATATAAGCGGACGGGAATAGACATGGTGCGTCTCGTCGCCGACTATGGTTATTTCCCCGGATTGGTCCTCTTCGCGTATGCCCTCGACGGCTCCGGCCGCCGCAATTGAATTTCCTATTATAAGATAACGCACCTTTTTCACCTCTCCTCAAATACTATGGCTTTGTTCGGGCAGCCCTCGACGCATCTGGGACTCCCGCCGGTGTTCTCAAGACAAAGTTCGCACTTCTGCATAACGCCGGTTTCGGTCGGCATCACACATCCGTAAGGGCAGGAGAGGACACAGGTGAAACATCCGACACACTTGTTTTTATCTATGGTTATAACGCCATCCTTTTTTGTGAGTGCGCCTGTTATGCAGTTCATAGCACAGAGCGGCTCGTCGCAGTGGCGGCAGGAGACTGCGAAGCAAACCCGGCCGTCCGTCTCAACGTGGATGTTGGGGCGGATTTTTATGTCTTTGAGCGCCTTGGCCATATTTTTTTGGCCGGAATTTGCAAACGCGCAGTTATATTCGCAGAGGTGGCAGCCGAGGCACCAATCCTCATTCACATATACTCTTTTCATTTCGTACCCCTCCTTATTCACCCGCGTGCTTAATCCCGAGTATTGAAAGCTCTTTTTCGTTCAAGCCGACGCCGCGGAGCATAAGACGGTTGCCCTTCAGAGCTTCGATGGAGTTTATGCCCATGCCGCCCATAAGCTCTTTTATTTCATGGTTCCACGCGGTGAGAAGGTTAACGAGACGCGGCCAGCCGTTTTCGGGGTTAAGTCTTTTAACGAGTTCGGGGACCTGTGTCGCTATACCCCAGTTGCATCTGCCGGTCTGACAGGTGCGGCAGAGGTGACAGCCCAAGGCGATTAGTGCTGCCGTGGCGATATAGCATGCGTCCGCGCCGAGCGCTATGGCCTTTACGACGTCGGCGCTGCTCCTTATGCTGCCGCCGACGACGAGAGAGACGTTATTGCGTATACCCTCGTCCCGGAGTCTCTGGTCGACGCTCGCCAGAGCAAGCTCAATCGGGATTCCGACATTGTCGCGGATCCTTGTGGGCGCGGCGCCTGTGCCGCCGCGGAAACCGTCGATGGCGATGATGTCCGCGCCGCTCCTGGCTATACCGGAGGCAATGGCCGCGATGTTGTGGACCGCTGCGACCTTAACAATTACGGGTTTTTTATAAGCGGTGGCCTCCTTAAGCGAATAGACGAGCTGGCGGAGGTCCTCGATCGAATAGATATCGTGATGAGGGGCGGGGGAGATTGCGTCTGAGCCCTCGGGTATCATGCGTGTACGCGATACGTCGCCGACGATTTTGTAGCCGGGGAGGTGGCCGCCTATACCGGGCTTTGCGCCCTGACCCATCTTTATCTCAACGGCGGCTCCTGCCTCGAGATATCCTTTGTGCACACCGAAACGGCCTGATGCGACCTGGACGATCGTGTTTTTGCCGTGCTGGTAGAAATCCTCGTGCAGGCCGCCCTCGCCTGTGTTGTAGTAAATGCCGAGCTTCTCGGCAGCGAGAGCGAGACTCTTGTGCGCGTTGTAACTTATCGAGCCGTAGGACATGGCGGAGAACATGACGGGCATGGCGAGCTCCAGCTGCGGGGTCATTTGGGCATTGAGCGTGCCGTCCTCGTTTCTCTCGATGGAGTCGGGTTTTTTGCCGAGAAAGACCTTTGTCTCCATCGGCTCACGCAGGGGGTCAATTGAGGGGTTTGTGACCTGCGAGGCGTTTATCAGGATCTTATCCCAGTATACCGGGAGATTATTGGGGTTTCCCATGGAGGAGAGAAGCACGGCGCCGGAGTCCGCCTGACGGTAGATTTCCTTTATCGCCTGCTCGCTCCAGTTGGCATTCTGTTTGAAACAATGCTCGGTCTTTCTTATCTGGAGGGCCTTTGTCGGACAGAGAGATACACAGCGATGACAGTCCACGCACTTACTCTCATCCGAGAGCATAACATGCCCTTCCTCGTCATAGCTGTGTACTTCATTTGAACACTGACGTTCGCAGACGCGGCATTGGATACAACGTGTTTGGTCTCGGACGATTTCAAAATCGGGATATGTAAATTGGATGGCCATTATTTAGCCCCTCCTTCCAGTGTTACTATGATTGGTTCGCCGCCCTTGGGCGACCACACGCGCGTTGGCGAGGGCTCCATTATGCGTATGGAGCACTCTTCACTTGCAAAATATACCATGTCGTCCTTTTCGGCGGCGACCATGGAACGGAGCTTCAGACGGTCGTTTAACGCCATGAGTCCACCCTCGAAGCCGAGAAGTATCGAAAACGGCCCCGTAATGAGAAGGCTGGAAAAAGCGTTTCTCAGATAGGTGAGCCTTTCGCGCTCATCAGGACTTTTCTGGGCGATCGTGCTCCAGAATGGTGCGGCGATAACGCTTGCCGTTTCCTCCAGTGTAAGTCCTTTTTTTCGTTGAAGATAGTCTATTATATATGTAATGACCTCGGTATCGGTGAGCAGCGTACAAGAATAACCGAACATCTCAATGTAACGGCGGTTGGCGTCATAGGACGATATCTCGCCGTTGTGGACGATGGAGTAATTCAAAAGTGCGAACGGGTGCGCACCGCCCCACCAGCCGGGGGTGTTCGTCGGATACCTGCCGTGCGCCGTCCAGGAATAACCCTCGTACTCGTCGAGCCTGTAGAATTCGCCGACGTCCTCCGGAAAGCCGACGGCCTTGAATACGCCCATGTTTTTACCGCTTGAGAAAACATAGCACCCGTCGAATTCTTTGTTAACCCGAAGCACCGCGCGCGCGACATATTCTTCCTCATCCAGCTGGCTGTCGATAAGCTTATTGTGTGCGGGTGCGACGAAATAGCGCCAGATGAGAGGCTCGTTGGTTATTTTTGGGGATTTTCTAATCGGTATTTTTGAGAGATTGACTACCTCAAACATTTTGTCTAAATATTTTTCGCAGGTTTCACGCGCCGACAGGTTGTCATAGAAGATGTGGAGCGCGTACAGATCTTTGTACTGAGGATAGATACCGTATCCGGCAAAGCCGCCGCCAAGCCCGTTGGAGCGCTCGTGCATAGGCACCATCGCCTTAACAATAGTTTCGCCGCAAATGTTTCTGCCTTTTTTTGAGATGGCGCCAGCGATAGCGCAGCCTGAAGGAATACGGACTTCTCCTTCGCGGTATAACATAGTTATCGTCCTTTCGCGGTAATATTATAAAAAACAAAAACGCTCATCTAAGGAACTTATATCCCCCACGATGAACGCCTTTGTTCATGCAGAGAATATACTACATTTAAAAAAAAGTGTCAATACCAAAATGCAAGTTTCCTATAAAAAAGTTTCAAAAGGGGGTTGACAACTGTCTTAGGTAGTGTTAAAATGACGACGATTAAAGACGGCAAAGGCGCCGCAGAGATGTTCTGCTGTGCCTTTGTCTTTTTTATTTATTAAAATGTAGGGAGAGATCCGTGATGAAAAACGTTCCTGAACTATTCGGAAGCATGGTGTTCGGCGACGCGGTAATGAAGGCAAGACTGCCCAAGGAAACGTATAAAGCATTGCAAAGCGCGGTATACCAAGGTAAGCGGCTCGATTTGAGCGTAGCCAATATAGTGGCCAACGCGATGAAGGACTGGGCAACTGAAAAGGGCGCGACGCACTTTACCCATTGGTTCCAACCGATGACCGGTATAACAGCCGAGAAGCACGACAGCTTCATTTCCCCGACTGAGGGCGGCAAAATAATCATGGAGTTTTCCGGGAAAGAACTCGTGCACGGCGAGCCGGATGCATCAAGCTTCCCTTCCGGCGGACTGCGCGCGACTTTCGAGGCCAGAGGTTATACCGCATGGGACCCTACGTCCTATGCATTTATTAAAGACAACACACTATGCATACCGACAGCGTTCTGTTCATACGGCGGCGAGGCGCTTGACAAAAAGACCCCGCTCCTTCGCTCAATGCAAGCCATAAATAAGCAAGCCCTGCGTGTACTTAAGCTCTTCGGTAACGAGGATGTGGCCAATGTAAAAACCACAGTCGGCCCAGAGCAAGAGTATTTCCTTATAGATAAGGATGTCTACGAAAAGCGCCGTGACATAATATTCACCGGACGTACGCTATTCGGGGCAAAGTCCCCGAAAGGTCAAGAGCTCGAGGATCACTATTTCGGTTCCATTAAGCCGCGCGTCGCCGCATTCATGGCGGATCTTGACGAAGAGCTGTGGAAGCTCGGTATTCTGGCAAAGACAAAACATAACGAGGTCGCCCCCGCACAACATGAGCTGGCACCGATTTTTGCAACCACAAACATAGCCACCGATCATAATCAACTTACGATGGAACTCATGAAAAAGGTTGCGCAAAAGCACGGCCTTGTCTGTCTCCTGCATGAAAAGCCTTTCGCTGGAGTCAACGGCAGCGGCAAGCACAACAACTGGTCGATTTCCACCGACGCGGGCATAAACCTTTTGGAGCCCGGTGAGACTCCGCATGAGAACGCTCAATTCCTTCTCTTCCTCTGCGCCGTCATTAAGGCCGTCGATGATTATCAGGATCTTCTCCGCGTCTCCGTCGCAACGGCGGCCAACGACCACCGTCTCGGAGCGAACGAGGCTCCCCCTGCAGTTGTATCCATGTTCCTCGGAACCGAGCTTAGCGAGATACTCGAATCCATCGACAACGGAACGGCTTATGACGCCAAAGAAAAAGTTCAAATGAAAATCGGCGTTCACGTCCTTCCCCATTTCCCCAAAGATACGACGGACCGCAACCGCACTTCGCCCTTCGCCTTTACCGGAAACAAGTTCGAGTTCCGTATGCCCGGTTCTTCTCTGTCAATTGCGGGTGTTAACTTCGTTCTGAACACCGCGGTTGCCGAGGAGCTCAAGCAATTCGCCGATACGCTCGAGGGGAGCGAGAACTTCAACGAGGCGCTTAACGCACTTATTAAGAAGGTAATCAGCGAGCATAAGCGTATAATCTTTAACGGCAACGGTTATGACGATGCGTGGATAAAGGAAGCTGTCGAAAAAAGAGGACTCTTAAATCTCAAGACTACTCCGGATGCGCTGCCATACTGGCTGCATGACAAAAACATAAAGCTCTTTACATCGCATAAAGTACTGTCCGAGACCGAGATGCGTTCCCGATATGACATCGTAATGGAGAACTACGTCAAAGTAATAAACATTGAAGCGCTCACAATGCTCTCCATCGCGAAACAGGAGATACTCCCCGCCGTGACCAAATATACAAAGGACCTGTGTCAAACGGCTGTTGTCAAAAAAGAGTTTGTGAGTTCGGTGGACTGCACCTTTGAGAAGAAACTAACGGAAAAGCTCTCAGCGCTCACGTCGTCCATCTATACGAAGAGCATTGCACTGGATTCGGCGCTCATAGAAATACATGGCCTCTCGGATATAACCGAAGAAGCTACTTTCGTAAAGGACAGAATACTCCAAGCTATGGCTTCTCTGCGTGTTTCCGTTGATGAGGCGGAGACGGTTTGCGCAAGAGAGTATTGGCCGATGCCTTCTTACGGAGACATCCTGTTTTCCGTAAAGTAGTAAAAAAATCTATTTTGGGAAGTGATTTATATGTCAGCAATTGATACAATGTGGGTGTTGATTGGCGCTGCGCTGGTCTTCTTCATGCAGGCCGGCTTCGCGATGGTAGAGACCGGTTTTACCAGAGCAAAAAACGCGGGCAACATCATTATGAAAAATTTAATGGACTTTGCATGTGGTACCGTGGTATATTGGCTCATAGGCTTCGGTATCATGTATGGCACAACCGAGCTGATCGACGGCATTATGGGAGAATTCTCCGTAGTAAGAGCCATCGACAGCGACTGGACGGCTCTTATTTTCCAGACAGTGTTCTGTGCCACCGCCGCGACTATCGTCTCCGGCGCAATGGCTGAACGTACAAAGTTCAAATCTTACCTCGTTTATTCTATAGTCATCTCCGCTTTTGTCTATCCCATCTCGGGACACTGGATCTGGGGCGGCGGCTGGCTCTCAACTCTCGGCACCGCAGACGGCCTGCTCTCCGGTCTCGGCGCTTATGGTTTCCACGATTTTGCGGGAAGCACGGCTGTCCATATGGTCGGCGGTGTAGCAGCTCTCGTGGGTGCAAAGATACTTGGACCCCGTATCGGGAAATACGGCAAGGACGGCAAACCCCGCGCCATCCCGGGACACAGCATAACTCTAGGCGCGTTGGGCGTGTTCATTCTCTGGTTTGGATGGTTCGGATTCAACCCCGCTTCCTCTCTGGCGATTGAGGGACTTGAGTCCAACGTCGGACGTATTTATGTTACCACTAACCTTGCGGCGGCGTGTTCGACTGTTGTAGCTATGCTGATCACATGGGTGCGCTACGGCAAGCCAGACGTCTCCATGACGCTCAACGGCACTCTGGCAGGCCTTGTGGCCATCACCGCCGGCTGCTCCACCGTTTCAGTTACAGGCTCCGCCATAATCGGCGGACTCGCGGGAGCTGTCGTAGTTTTCGGAATTGAGTTTATCGACAAGGTTTTGAAGATTGACGACCCCGTCGGCGCGATCGGCGTTCACGGTATCTGCGGCGCGTTCGGTACCCTTATGGTAGGCGTATTCGCATTCTATGACCCATATTCCAACATGGACCTGCTGACTAAGGGCTCCGGACTTGGTCTGGTTTACGGCGGCGGTTTTGCACAGCTTGCAGTGCAGGCAATAGGCGTTGTAGCTGTGGCGGTATGGGTAGGCCTCACCATGGGGATAATGTTCACAATTCTCAAAAAGACCATCGGCCTTCGTGTTTCGTCCGCCGAGGAAATCTCCGGACTTGACGTTCCGGAGCATGGACTCTCAAGCGCTTATGCGGACTTCATGCCCGTTGTTCCGACTGTCAGAGCTGACCCGCTGTTCGGCTCAGCTGCTGCGGCGAAGGATGCCGTCCCGATGGATGAAGCGGTGCCGGTACAGTTGGTATCCAAACCTGAAAAGGTTGTCGCTTCTGATGTCAAGATTACCAAGGTCGAGATTATACTGAAGCAGGAGCGTTTTGAGGCGCTCAAGGATGCCATGATGGGCATCGGTATCACCGGCATGACAGTGACGAATGTTCTGGGATGCGGTACGCAGAAAGGTAAGCCCGAGTATTACCGCGGCGTCATCCATGAGATCACTCTTCTGCCGAAGGTTCAGGTCGAGATCGTTGTCAGCAAAGTTCCCGTACGCACGGTCATCGATACTGCGAAGAAGGTACTTTACACCGGACACATCGGTGATGGAAAGATATTCGTATATGATGTAGAAAACGTGGTTAAAGTACGTACCGGTGAAGAGGGTTACGATGCCCTCCAGGACGTAGAGTAGCGCATATTATAAACCAGGGCGTTGATGAAGAGAAGTAATGCGGGTATTCGCTCAAAGAGAGCGCGCGGGGCTGGGAAGCGCGCAGTAGAGCCCGCATGAATAACACTTCGGAGCCGTGATCCGAAAGCCGTAAGGCCATTAGGTGAGCCGCGAGGCCGCGCGCAGTCGGCCGGGTCTTTTTATGAGGCCGCAAAGAGGGACCGCGAGAGCGGTAAGATAGGTGGCACCGCGGACACACAGCTGTTCGTCCTATTGTTTAAGGACGAACAGCTGTGTTATTATTTTTGGAGGTGCTTTATATGTGCTCAATCATGGGAATGGAAGAATCCGCAGCAACAAGACAACAATTTATGCTTGGTTTTGCAAAAACAGTCTCGCGGGGACCGGATATGTCGCGCGTCATTGACACGGGCCATGGACTTTTGGCCTTCCACCGTCTGGCAATCATGGATCTGGATGAAGAGGGTATGCAGCCATTTTCCCTGCATGGAAGCCATGTCGTGTGTAACGGCGAGATTTACGGTTTCCGGCCGATAAAAAAACAGCTCGAGGCCGAATATGAATTTGTCAGCGATTCAGACTGCGAGATAATTCTGCCGCTGTATGAAAAATACGGCTGCGGGATGTTTAAAATGCTGGACGCGGAATTCGCGCTCATTATCTACGACGGGGAAAAGGAATCTTTTGTTGCAGCCCGCGACCCGATCGGAATCCGGCCGCTGTTTTACGGAAAGACTAAGAATGGCGCCATGATTTTCGCCTCGGAGGCTAAAAACCTCGTCGGTCTCGTCGATAAGGCCATGCCTTTTCCGCCTGGATATTACTACGCGGACGGGAAGTTCACCTGTTACTGCGATATAGCCAAAAGAGAACCTGAAACAAAGGACGACCTTGAGACCGTGTGTAAAAAAATACACCAAAAGCTCGTCTCCGGCATTGAGAAGCGCCTTGACGCGGACGCGCCGGTCGGCTTCCTGCTCTCCGGCGGGCTTGACAGCTCACTTGTCTGCTCAGTCGCGGCAAAGCTTTTGCAAAAGCCGATTCGCACATTCGCAATCGGCATGTCGGAGGACGCAATCGACCTGAAATACGCAAAGCAGGTCGCGGATCATATAGGCAGCGAGCACACGGAGGTCATTATCGACAAAAAGGCGGTGCTGGATTCGCTGGAAGAGGTGGTTGCCATGCTTGGCACCTACGATATAACCACCATCCGCGCGAGTATGGGTATGTACCTCATTTGCCGAGCCATCCATCAGACCACGGACGTAAGAGTTCTTCTCACGGGTGAAATTTCGGATGAGATATTTGGATACAAGTACACTGATTTCGCACCCGACGCCGAGGCGTTTCAGCAGGAGGCGGAGAAGAGGCTGCGCGAACTTTTTATGTACGATGTTCTGCGCGCGGACCGCTGCATTTCCGTGAACTCCATGGAAGCGCGGGTGCCGTTCGGCGACCTCGACTTTGTAAAATATGTCATGAGCATACCCGGCAAAATGAAGATGAACACCTACGGAAAAGGCAAATATCTTTTGCGTCACGCTTTTGAGGACGGGGATTACCTGCCGCATGACATCCTTTACCGCGAAAAGGCCGCTTTCTCCGATGCGGTGGGCCATTCGATGGTGGATTACATCAAGGAATACGCCGAGACCGCCTGCACAGACGCTGAATTTTCTGAAAGATGCAAACGCTTTGACTTCGCACGGCCATTCACGAAAGAGTCGCTGCTGTACCGCGAGCTGTTCGAGAAATATTATCCCGGACAGGCGGAGATGGTTAAAGACTTCTGGATGCCGAACAAAGCATGGGAGGGCTGCGATGTCAACGACCCCTCTGCCAGGGTGCTGAAAAACTATGGAGCCAGTGGAAAATAGATAAAAAAAGGGGCGCTTCCGAAACGGGAGCGCCCCTTTTTTAACTTCAGGATATACAGGCAGACAGAGAATTGCCGTCCCTTATTTTTTAGCGATGCTGCGGACGTACTTGACGGCGGAGGCGCCTGCCTGCGCACCTTCATATACGGCCTTTGCTATCTGCAGCATTCCACCGGTGCAGTCTCCGGCGGCAAATAAACCGGGAACGTTGGTCGCCATTTTTTCGTCGACTTTAATGCGGTTACCGTCTGTCATAGCGCCTATTTTGCGCGCGAGATCGGCACTCCCCGCGACTCCCTGAGCCACAAATAAGCCTTCAATATCAACGCGTCCGCCGCCATCCAAAATGGCCGCGGAAAGCCTGTCGCCCCCGTCGAGGGAGGTGATTTTTCGCGTGTCCACGGCAAGTCCCTCAGGAAGCTTTACTGTAGGTTCCACCCCGTCTGTAAGGAGGGTCACGGTCTTTGCCAGCGGTAAAAGCTCCATGACCTCATGCAGCGCGTATTCGCCGGAGCCAAGGACAGCGACGTTTTTTCCGCGGTAAAAGAATCCGTCACACACAGCGCAATAGCTTACTCCCGCTCCCTCAAGCTTCGTGAGGTTCTCTATCTTCGGTACGTTGCGCGCAGCGCCCATAGCGAGAACGATGGCGTCCGCCGCATATTTATTTTCCTTTGCAGAGGCCGTAAGTTTATCTTCAAAGGAAAGGCCGACAACTTCGTCGGTGACGAAGGAGACACCAAGGCGTGTCGCTTGGGCTATGCCTTCGGCATATAGAGTTTCACCTGAGATAGGTTCTTTGAAACCGTAATAATTTTCGATGAGCTCGGCTTTGAGAAGAGAGCCGACGCCCTTTGTGATTATCTTGGTTCCTATACCGGAACGCACGGCGTAGAGTGCCGCCGTGATACCGGCTGGACCGCTTCCGATTATAAGTATGTCAGGCATTTTATCACCTCATTTTTTTTCTTTTATTGGCTACATTATACACCAAAAGCATGGTTGTATTCAATCATATATTTAAGTGAGTTCGGCATTATTACAAGAGAAAATAACGATATGACTAAATGATGAACAATATTAGCAATGATTATAGGATATAGTGGATAAAATTATAGCATTACGAATTTATTGTTGACAAAACAAATATTTACTGTTATATTTTATATCGAGAACCGGAGTAGCTGCGCTGCACCACATGTTTGGATGATAACGCGGTGTAGATACCGGTTCTGTTTTTTTTAAGGAAAAGTGACGCCGAAAATATTTCGGGGTCGCTTTTTATTTTTACATTTTTTTGGGGCCTGTTGAACCACGTGTTATGAACTCACAGTCGAGAATCATCTTCTGCTGCGGTAAAGTGCTGTCTTCGATTCGGCGAAGTATCATATCCACAGCGTGTCTGCCGATGTCTTTATATGGCTGACGTATGGTTGTCAGGGATATTCCATTGAGGGAGGCAATGGGTATATCATCGAAGCCAACTATACTGATATCTCCGGGAATGGATTTCCCTACGTTTTTATACGCCTGCATGAGGCCTATTGCCATTATATCGGATGTGCAGAAAACAGCCGTTGGCGCATCCGCGCCCATCTGAAGAAAGGTTTCCCCAATATTATAACCCGAATCCATACTAAGGTCGGAAATACAGTCAAACTCAGGCGGAAACTGCAGATGATAGGTCGAAAGCGCGTTTAGAAAACCGTCACGGCGTTCGCGGTGGGTGCTGGTGGTCTTTCCACCGGCAATTATTGCGATCCGGCTATGACCGAGCTCAATAAGATATCTTGTTGCAATATAGGATATATGGAAGTTATCAGTTGTCAAAATATCTCTGGAAACGGTTTCAATATAGCGGTTCAAAAGTAGTAGAGGACGCTGTGCGTTGTTGGATTTTTCGATAAGTTGGGCATCGTTTACTATTGAGATCAGGATAGTTCCGGCAAAATTGAACTGTGAGGCCATCTCAAGTGCGGCATATTCCTTTTCCGGATCGTTATCGCTGCAGTAAAGGAACATGTGATAGCCCTTTTCGCAGAGTGTATGCTCAATAAAGCTCACTACCTCTGAATAAAAGGGGTTCTGAATATTGGGAACGATTACAGAAATTATTTTAATTGATCCCGTAACTAAACCTTGTGCAATAGAATTCGGGCGATATTGATATTTATTAATAATATCCAAAACTTTTTC
>JBFWIW010000056.1:0-20612 GCA_050253535.1 Oscillospiraceae bacterium | reverse complement strand
GGGTTGCGGGTTAGATGCGAGGGCAAAACGCATCGGATTTCCTGCAAAAATTTGGTACGATCTTGATTTTTCGCAGGTTATTGATATAAAAAAACAACTTTACAGTGAAACGGATAACTATAGATTTGTTTCGTCTTCCGTAACCGATTGGGAATGGATGGATGGTATTGCGTTTCATAGAAGGCCCGTGCTCGTGATTGCAGAGGGTCTGCTGATGTATCTCTTGGGTCAGGATGTTGAAACGCTGTTTTTAAAACTGCGCGACAAATTCAAGGATGTCACAGTGATTTTTGACGCCTATTCGAAATTAACGGCAAGGCATGCAGGGAGACATCCGTCTCTTAAAAAAACGGGCGCGGCTATTCAGTGGGGAATCGACTTGCCTAAAGAGATAGAGGCTTTTGGGGATGGGATTTATTATAAAAAGACATTATATTTTACCGACCAAAGTGCGATTGAATCTCTGCCGAAAAATTATCGCCTTATATTTAAGATCGCCGGAGGAATAAAGGCGGCCAGGGAGGCGCACAGGATATTTGTAATGGAACTCAATTCAATAAAAAATCTGCAGTAACTATAAAAGCATTATAAATTAATATTATTCAGCAGTTTATCCAATATTTTTACGCGCTGGAGAATACTAATTATAATTATTGAAATGGTGGAACCCACGAAGGAACTTATAACGAAAGGCAACACATAAGTGAAAATGGCAGCCTGCACAGGTAAAAACAGCGTAACAAGAGGATAGGCCGCGAGTGCGCCCAAAATTCCGGTTCCGATAACTTCACCGATATAAGTAAGATAGAGATTATGAGTATATTTATAGAGAAGTGCACAGCACAGCGCCCCGATCATACTGCCGGGGTATGCCAGTATACTGCCGGTTCCAAGCAGAACACGTAAAGTCGAAGTGGAAAAAGCAACTCCTACAGCATATGCAGGCCCGAGAAATACACCGGACAGTATATTTATTATAGCCTGGATGGGGAAACATTTTGCGGCACCGACCGGGATATAGAATGTTGACGTGATCACACCCACTGCTGTAAGTATGCCTGCAAGAGCAATTCTTTTTACATTGGACATTTTTTGGTATCTCCTGTCAATTAAAAATGGGATATGCCGTAAAGACACATCCCATAAAAAAGCTTAAGCATGTAATCCCTACGTTGGCATTATCCAAATCAGGTTTACGGGTCGGAATTCAACAAAATTCCCTCTCAGCCTGTACTGCAAGCTCCCCGTTACATTATTCAATTGTAATTAGGTATAACATATGCAAAAGTTGATGTCAATATAGAATGCCTATTTTAAAACAGTGTCCAATCAAAGAATTTTTATAAAAGGAGAAATAAAAATGAAAAAGTTTGACGGTCAGTTTGCAATTGTAACGGGATCTGCTTCCGGTATAGGAAAGGGAACGGCGGAAGAAATAGCAAAGCACGGCGCCGCAGGTATAATTATAGCTGATTTGAGACTTGAATCAGCTGAGGCCGCAGCTAATGAAATAAGCAAAAAATATGGCTGCCGGGCGATAGCCGTAAAGACGGATGTCTCTTCCAATGACGATATTGAAAACCTGTTTGCTGTCTGTGAAAAAGAATTCGGCAGGCTGCATATACTTGTCAATTGCGCGGGAATATGCCCCGTCGCTACAATAGACGAGCTTGACGCAGCTATGTGGGATAAGGCGATGGAGATAAATGTCCGCGGCACCTATCTCTGTTCCCGCAAAGCCGTAATGATGATGCGTGATTATAATTACGGCAAGATAATAAATGTCGCTTCAATCTCCGGCCGCATAGGAGGAATCGCCACGGCTGCAAACTACGCCGCGTCCAAGGGCGCCATCATATCACTTACAATGGCCCTTGCAAAGCAGGCGGCAAAGTATCAGATAAACGTAAATGCAGTCTCTCCTGCCTTCGTGGCGACAGATATGACAAAAAATTTCACTCATTTTGACCCGAAGACTGTTCCCCTTGGGCGTATTGGTGTGCCTGAGGATATAGCTATGGTAATCGGTTTTCTGGCGTGTGAGGAGTCGCGCTATATAACCGGCTGCACGCTGGATGTAACAGGCGGAGTGTATATGTCATAAAAATGCTGTTACTGCTTTTGTGTAAACAGCGAATCTCAAAAGATAATTTCATATAAAAATGGCGTTTCACCGGGAGCTGGCTTTCGGTGAAACGCCATTTTTATTGTTCCGGGATAAAAAGAGGGTAATACTTAAAATAAATCTCTGCGGAATGTTTTTGCCTGTTTCTGATATAATAACTGCACAAGCGGTTTTTAAACGCATATACGGACGTACAGGTTTCATACGCTTGAGTACGTCCTCGGCGCGGGGGACTCCTTTTGAATATTATTTTGTGATTATTAATTCTGATAAAATAATGTATTGTAGGCTTACAAGCAGAGAATTGTTCTTAAAACTATAAATAATTGTTTATATTCTATTCATGTTTTATACACAAAGCGGAGTTATTATCAAGCTATAAAAAAGAAATATAGTTCAGGTGAGCGAAAGCCCACACCGTCACTTAGAAAGGAGAAAGTACAATGAACTATAACTATAACGAAAACGATGAAAAAGCTGAGCCTTCGGCAAGCAATGAACCGAAGGCGGGAAATATACCGGAAGAGCCAGGTTCCGATTTCTTTAACCATGAACCCACGGAGTCAGGTGTATCTCCTTTCCAGTCCGCAGAAGCCAAGAACTATATCGACCCGGTTATAAAACAGGACACCTATGCGGCGAAGGAGTCTGGCGAAGCCTATACAGACCCGTGGAAATCGCCTGTATACAAGTCGGCCGATGAAGAAGAAGAAAAATATTTTTCCCCCAGTTTCCACGCACCCGGCAATCATGCATATGAACCGCAGAACGGCGAACCAAAAAAGAAGAACCGCGGGCACGGTTTTATGAGAGTCTTCAGCCTCGTCCTTGTATGCGTTATTTTGAGTTCAGCTGCTGGTATGATCGGCGGGTATTACGGGACGGAATACCGACTCAGCAAGGAAAGCAAAACGAATCAGGTCGTGCTTGGTTCCACGGCTTCCGGCACGACTGGCGTGTCGAGCACCAACGGGACGTATACGGGAGACGTTTTGACAGGTGACGAAATTTATGACCTGGCCTGCAAGCAGGTCGTCGGTATTACCACGGCGATTACCACAACAAATATATTCGGCCAGAACACATCCTCCGCGGTATCCGGCTCCGGATTCATTATCTCGACCGACGGATACATCCTCACTAACAACCATGTTATAGAATACGCCGCGCAGTATGGCTATGACCTGACCGTAATGCTGCATGACGGAACAACATATAAGGCGAGCATAGTCGGTTATGAGGAAGACAACGACGTTGCCGTGATTAAAATAGACGCCGAGGGACTCTCCCCGGTTGTCATCGGCGATTCCTCTGCCATGAAGGTTGGCGAGACCGTTTACACGGTTGGCAACCCACTTGGAGAGCTCGCCTACACAATGACCGGCGGCATGGTCAGCGCGCTTGACAGAACGATCGTAGCCGACGACTCCACGTCAATAGACATGTTTCAGATTGACGCAGCCGTGAACGCCGGTAACTCCGGCGGTCCGGTCTATAATTCCAAGGGTGAGGTCATAGGGATTGTGACCGCAAAGTATTCCGATTCCGGCGTCGAGGGACTCGGTTTCGCCATTCCGATAAATGACGCTATGGATATAGCCTCCCAACTCATTGAGAATGGCTACGTAACGGGCAAGGCATATCTCGGCGTAAGCGTAATGGACATTACAAGTTACGTTACCCAATACTACAATATGCCGGAGGGCGCCTATGTAAACTCTGTTAACGCAGGCTCCTGCGCTGAGAAAGCGGGCATAATGACGGGCGACATCATAACTGCCGTCGGCGATGTGCAGATATCCTCAGTAGAAGAACTGAAGTCCGCACTGAAAAACTGTTCGGCGGGGGATATAGCGCCAATAACAGTGTACCGTTCCGGAGATACATTAAATCTCACGGTGACTTTTGACGAAGATCTCCCGACAGAGCAGACAACCGATAACTCCGATACAACTGTTAATCCCTCCGGTTCGGCGGGCGATAGTTTCGGAAGCGGAGGTTACGGTGGAGGTTCTCAGTTCCCGAGTATCGGCTAAGGTTACTAATTAGATAAAAAATGATTGGTCAATGCGATAAAAGGGCGCGGCATTTGCCGCGCCCTTAGACTATCTAATCCATGTATTTCGCGAAATAACATTCATACCCCAAAACGTCGGAGAGTTCAGTGAGTACGGTGGAGAGGCCATGACTCTCATATTCCGTGATCTGTGTTTTGAGCCCGGAGGACTCAGGCGTTGTTATGGGGAGCATAACCGTCACGCGGGTACCGCTGCCCGGGCGGCTCTCCGCCATAACGCTGCCACCGTACATGGCGGCTGTCTGTCTGACAATGGAGAGACCAAGCCCTGCACCGGAGGGCTCCTCGTCTATGTCCGAAGGGGCTGTATATCTGTTAAATAGGGTAGTCATTATTTCCGGGCGGATACCACGGCCCGTATCTGATACGGTGAGGATGGCGCGGGCTTTACTTTCCGCTAATGAGAGAGCAATCCGTCCTCCGCTGTCTGTGTTTTTGAGGCTGTTGGAAAGAAGGTTCAAAAGCATGCGCTCGATACCGTCCGGATCACCATAAATACGAAGCTGTGACAGGGTTGTTTTGAACGTGATGCCGATGCCCCTGTTTGACGCAAGGCAAGAGACCGTGTTAACGAGTTCGGTACAGAGTTTTACAAGGTCGAATACACCAGGATGTATATTTGAACTAAGGCCACCGCACACCTGGGCAAAATTTTCGGTTATCCGTAAAAGGCTATGGTAGCTATGGCTAAGCATTGCGCAATAGCGGTTGATTTCGGCGTTCCCATCCGCCTCTATCTGGCGGCTTAACAGCCCGGAGGCCATGCTAAATACGGCCATCGCATTTTTTATGGCGGAGTTAGCCCGTTCGAACGGAACTAAGGAAGCGTCATCCGGCTGCGTTTCGGGGATGAGCAGGCTTATAAGCTTTGCCTCTTCGAGTGATGAAATGACGGCACTTATATCCATGCCGCCGATATTGACGGTACAAGCAAAGATTTCTGACTCTGCATCGAGATATTCATGGGGAAAAACGGCAAAAAGCGCATCACCATATAGCCCCGAGGGGAAAAGCTTCCTCGCGGCACGGTTCATATATATTACTTTACCATCGTGGACAGCCAGTATAGCTTCACGGTACAGCTCAAAAATTGTGGCGAGCTCAGAAAGCATAAACACTTCTCCATATTAATTGTCGGTAACCGGTCTTTTTACGCTGCCCTCCTTAAACTGCAAATAGGGTTTACGGAAATGGCACATTATACTCCTGTTTTAAAGAAAATCGCACGACAATTATAACAAAAACACTACATACTTACAATGAGAATTAGTAAAATGTGTCAAATTTTAAGAGTTTGTGAAAAAAACTGCAAAAACATTTTGATTTTTTACAGTTGCCGGGTTATACTGTATAAGTGCTAATTTGTTCTAAAAATCAGATTGTATTACGGAGGTAGAATTATGAGTATCAAAATCGGCATCAATGGTTTCGGTCGTATTGGTCGCCTCGTTTTCAGAGCCAGTCTCGACCATAAAGACATCGAGGTTGTAGGCATAAACGACCTGATAAACCCTGACTACATGGCTTATATGCTGAAGTACGACTCGATGCACGGAAAATTTAACGGCACAGTTTCCTTCACTGATCACAGCCTTATTGTAAATGGCAGGGAAATAGCTGTCACCAGCGAAAAAGATCCCGCAAATCTTCCCTGGGGTAAGCTCGGCGCTGAGTATGTCGTTGAGTCCACCGGTCTATTCCTGACTCAGGAAAAGGCTGAAGGTCACATCAAGGCGGGAGCAAAGAAAGTCATAATGTCCGCGCCCTCAAAGGACGCAACTCCGATGTTCGTTATGGGCGTCAACAATAAGAAGTACGACACTTCAATGAATTTTGTGTCCAACGCATCCTGCACGACGAACTGCCTTGCTCCTATAGCAAAGGTTTTACATGACAATTGGGGCATTACTGATGGCCTCATGACCACCGTTCACTCCACTACAGCTACGCAGAAGACAGTTGACGGCGTCTCCGTGAAGGACTGGCGCGGCGGCAGAGCGGCTGCCGGCAACATCATTCCCTCGTCCACCGGCGCAGCTAAGGCTGTTGGAAAGGTTATCCCCGAATTAAACGGCAAGCTCACGGGTATGGCGTTCCGCATCCCCACCCTTGATGTCTCTGTCGTCGACCTCACAGTCAATCTCGCAAAGCCCGCGAAGTATGATGAGATCTGCGCCGCGATGAAGGCTGCCTCCGAGGGCGAACTGAAGGGTATTCTTGGCTATACCGACGAAGACGTTGTCTCTGCAGACTTTCTGCATGATCCGCATACTTCCACTTTCGACGCAAACGCGGGTATTGCCCTCACAGACACCTTTGTGAAGGTAGTATCCTGGTACGATAACGAGTGGGGTTACAGCAACAAGGTCATCGACCTCATCGAGTATATGTATACAGTTGACCACAAATAAGTGATTTTTTGAATAAGCCCATCTCCGGGAATTCCGGAGATGGGCTTATTCATGCAATGGCAGGAGATTTTAGTTGAATTTTGCAGGAAAGATAAAAGCTTGCTGCAAGTTGCTGTAAAAGTCCTGCCAATAAAAAAGAAACTTTGGCACTTTAGCGCAATTGATTTTTTTGGCTCTTCTTGATATAATTCTTGCATGATTGTATACAAGTATAATTCTTGCGGTTAATACCAATTCGGTTGGAAAAAGTGAATACTGATACTGAAGTAAGGATTTCTTTCGTCATGGCGTACCGGATAAACCAAAAGTACTTTGCGTGCGAAGACTTTTTGCAGTACGGCACGGCGGGAGAAAGACCGCTGATTTATCACTATTACCAGCTGAATTGGAATAAGGCGGGAATTATGCACGGCGGCAAGGTATGCGTAAAGGAGTGCTAAAATGTTATATCCAAATCCGAAAAGTTTTTTGCTTGAACAAGATCCGTACAAATACTCTATTCAGGATGTAAAAGAGCCTGAACTTTTCCGCGACATCTTTCCATATGATGAGGTGCCTAAGATACCTTTCAACTACCGCAGGGTTCCCATGAATATGCCCCGCGACATCTGGATAACGGACACCACTTTCCGTGACGGCCAGCAGAGCCGCGCGCCATATACCGTAAAGCAGATGGTTGACCTTTATAAGCTTATGGCAAAGCTTGGCGGTCCAAACGGGCTTGTTCGCCAGACGGAATTTTTTGCTTACAGCAACAAGGATAAGGAAGCCATTTATCAGATACTTTCCCTGGGTTATAAATATCCGGAGCCGACGACGTGGATACGTGCGACAAAGAACGACTTCCAGCTTGTAAAAGATATCGGCATAAAGGAGACCGGCATACTTGTCTCCTGTTCCGACTATCACATTTTTAAAAAGCTTGGGAAAACGAGGAAACAGGCGATGGACGGTTATCTCGCCGTAGTTGCTCAGGCGCTCGAGTTGGGCATACGTCCGCGCTGCCATTTGGAGGATATCACCCGCGCTGATTTCTACGGCTTTGTTGTTCCGTTTGTCAATGCGCTCATGGACATGTCGCGTGACTCGGGAATACCGATAAAGATACGCGCCTGCGATACGATGGGGTATGGCGTACCGTTTACCGGCGTTGCGCTGCCG
Organism: Oscillospiraceae bacterium; assembly: GCA_050253535.1. Classification (GTDB taxonomy): domain Bacteria; phylum Bacillota; class Clostridia; order Oscillospirales; family Oscillospiraceae; genus JBFWIW01. The sequence continues at coordinate 12,838 of JBFWIW010000056.1, read as the reverse complement.
CGCAGCGTACCGGGAATAATTTATGGTCTGCAGCACTATTCGGAGGTGCCGTCCGATATGCTGGAATGGCATGGGCACAACGATTTTAATAAGGCGGTTGTGAACGCCTCAGCTGCATGGCTCTACGGAGCCTCTGCCGTAAACTGCTCTCTCCTCGGCATAGGCGAGCGTACCGGAAATATTCCGCTCGAGTCAATGATATTTGAATATGCGTCTCTCCGCGGGACATTTGACGGTATGGATCCGTCGGCTATAACCGAGATTGCGAGATATTACGAAAATGAGATCAGTTTCCGCATACCGCAGGCCACTCCGTTCGTAGGGCGCAACTTTAATGTGACCAGGGCGGGTATTCATGCCGACGGGCTCTTGAAAGATGAGGAAATATATAATATATTTGACACAAGGGCTATACTTAACCGTCCCGCGCTTGTCGCAGTGAGCAATACCTCCGGTCTTGCAGGGATAGCCTATTGGCTGAACGCTTACTATATGCTGCCTGAAGGCGAACAGGTAGACAAGCGAGACCCGGTCGTCGCGCAGATAAAGGAGTGGGTCGACATCGAATATGAAGAAGGCCGTCAAACTGCCATCGGCGACGACGAGCTCGACGAGGTCGTCCGCGGTGTAGCGCCCGGCCGCTTTATGTCCATATAAATATTATCCGGCTGCTGTCCGCCTCCAGACTTTTGGAAGGCGGACGGTATCATGAAAAGGGGAAGGGTATATGACGAGCGAGGAATTCGCGGCAAAAACGGGCATTAACGGTTCTCTCTCAGACAAGGTATACTTACAGCTTGAAAATGATATTTTATGCGGGAAATTTTCTCCGGGCGAGAGCCTTGTCGAGCTGAAAATCTCTGCCGACCTTGGCGTCTCCCGCACACCGGTGCGCGAGGCTATACGTATGCTTGAGCAGAAGGGACTCGTTGAAATGCAGCCGCACAGGGGTGCTGTCGTTCTGGGCATAAACGAAAAGGATTTGGAGGACATCTACACTATCCGGATGTATATCGAGGGGCTCGCCGCGAAATGGGCGGCTGCCGAAATAACGGACGAGCAGCTGCGCGAGCTCACGGAAATAGTGGATCTGCAGGAGTTTTATCACCTTAAATCTGCTACCGAACGTATAAATGACCTCGATTCCCGCTTCCACGAGCGCATCTTCGAGTACTGCCATAGCAGACCCCTCCAGCATACGCTCTCGGAACTTCACCACATGGTGCAGTGGTTCCGCGGTCTCTCTTTCAGCGCGGAGGGGCGGGCCGAGCGCGCCATAGAGGAACACCGCCATATTCTGGAAGCCCTGGAGGCGAGAGACGGGGACCTAGCGGAAAAACTCACAGTTCAGCATATAAAAAATGCCAGGAAAAACCTTTTGAAGCTCGCGGCGAAAAAAATAGCCGATGAGTCAAAACAATAAATATATTAGGAGTGGTTCCATGAATGAGAACATAACCCGTGCCTGCGAGCACTTTGCAAAAGTTCTGGAAATGCAGTTAAAGCGCATCGAGGACATGAAGGCGCAGGGCGGCTTTATAGATTACGCAACCCTCTCTCCCATAGTCATCGGCGTCTGTGGCGGCGACGGTATAGGCCCCATAATTTCTGCGGAGGCGCAGCGCGTTCTCGAATTTTTACTATCCACCGCCGTGAAGAGCGGTAAAGTCCAGTTCAAGATTATTGATGGGCTCACGCTTGAAAACCGAATAAAGGCAGGGAAAGCCATCCCGGACGATGTACTGGCGGAGCTTAAGAGCTGTCATGTCATTCTGAAGGGGCCCACGACGACTCCGCAGAAGGGCGATGGCAACCCCAACATTGAGAGCGCTAACGTGGCGATGAGAAAAGAGCTGGATCTCTTTGCCAATATTCGCCCGGTAAAGGTCCCCGAGCAGGGGATCGACTGGAACATTTTCCGTGAGAACACAGAGGGCGGTTATGCTGTCGGCAGCCTTGGTGTAAACGTGACGGACGACCTCGCCATTGACTTTACGGTGACGACAAAACAGGGCAGCGAGAGAATAGCGCGTATGGCCTATGATTACGCCCGCAAGAACGGATATACAAGAGTCTCCCTCGTTACGAAAGCTAACGTCATAAAGACGACCGACGGCAACTTTCTCGAGGACTGCCACAGAGTCGCCGCCGAATATCCGGAGATTACAACGGATGAGTGGTATGCCGACATAATGACGGCAAAACTCGTCGACGAAAAGCGCCGCCGCGATTTTCAAGTCCTGTTGCTGCCGAACCTCTATGGCGACATCATTTCCGATGAGGCAGCTGAGTTCCAGGGCGGCGTGGGTACGGCGGGAGCTGCCAACACCGGCAAGAGATACGCCATGTTTGAGGCAATTCACGGATCCGCTCCCCGCATGATCAAGGAAGGCAGGGGCATCTATGCAGATCCGTGCTCCATGCTCCGCGCTGCGGCTATGCTTATGTCACACATCGGCTATCAGGCGGAGGCGGCAAAGCTCACGCGTGCGCTCGACATATGCATGTTCGAGGAGAAGAAGCTTACGATAACCGGAAGGAGCGGCGGCGCCACATGCCGCGAGTTCGGCGAGTACGTTATGCAGACTGTCAAAAGCCTGTAAATCAGGAGGATAGTTGAAAATGTCCTAATTTCACGCCGCCCCAGCGGCCGCCGAAAAAATAGACAAAACCTCCCATGCGCGGGAGGCTTACATTATAATTTGTGCGCGTCAGCGCGTGTGAGGTTATTATGATAAAACTTATTGATGGGGGAGTATACCTCCATAACGGCCGTGAGGCCGGAACGGATATCGAAAAGCTCCGCGTAAAGTACGGAAGAGTGCCGTCTCCGGAAGAGGCAAAAAGCGGCACGATGGCCTATCGGATAATGCAGGCCCACAATTCTGGAGAGGGTGACGCCCTTTGCCTGAAATTTGATGCCATGGCGAGCCACGACATAACCTTTGTATCCGTTATCCAGACGGCGAAGGCGAGCGGACTGACTAAATTTCCTGTCCCTTACGTTCTTACGAACTGCCACAACAGCCTCTGCGCCGTTGGCGGTACGATAAACGAGGACGACCACCGTTTCGGACTCTCCGCCGCGAGAAAATACGGCGGTATATACGTCCCTCCGCACATCGCCGTTATCCACCAGTATATGCGCGAGGCATTTGCCGGCTGCGGGAAAATGATAATCGGCACCGACAGCCATACGAGATACGGCGCTCTTGGAACTATGGCCATAGGAGAGGGTGGTGGAGAAGTCGTTAAGCAACTTCTCTGCAAGACATACGATGTGCGCCGTCCCGGAGTCGTCGCGGTGAGACTGACCGGCAGACCGGCGCCAGGCGTCGGCGCACAGGATGTCGCTTTAGCCATAATCGGAGCGACGTTTAAAAATGCCTTCGTTAAAAACAAGGTCATGGAATTTGTCGGCGACGGAATAGAGAACCTTTCAATGGATTTCCGAAATGGCGTTGATGTTATGACAACGGAGACCTCCTGCCTCTCATCCATCTGGGAAACGGACGAGAAAACAAGGGGATATCTCGAAAAGCACGGCAGAGTGGGGGACTATAAAAAGCTCACGCCGGCCGAGTGGGCATATTACGATGCGATGGTGGATATAGACCTCTCAAAAGTGCGGCCAATGATCGCGCTGCCGTTCCACCCGTCTAATACATATACCATAGAAGAGCTGCGCGCTAATGCCGGCGACATACTCCGCAAGGTTGAGAAGGACGCCGTGCAGAGCGTCGGTCGTGAGATAAAGCTTACGGACAAGGCGACTGCGAAGGGCATTAAGGTCGATCAGGGTGTAATAGCGGGCTGCGCGGGCGGCACATTTGAGAACATTGTTTTCGCTAATATGCTGTTAGGCGAACGCAGCATAGGCTGCGGCGAATTTGCTCTTTCCGTTTATCCGGCATCCCAGCCGATTCTTTTGGAGCTTATGGCACAGGGCGCCACGGCAGGCCTTATCAAGGCAGGTGCGACACTGAGAACCGCGTTCTGCGGGCCCTGCTTCGGCGCGGGAGACGTGCCGTTTAACGATGCGCTCTCAATCCGGCACACGACAAGAAACTTCCCGCACCGCGAGGGGAGCCGCCCGGGCGACGGGCAGATGGCATCGGTTGCGCTGATGGACGCGCGCTCAGTTGCGGCGACCGCGGCAAGGGGCGGGATACTGACGCCTGCAACGGATTTCGACTGCGATTACAACATACCCGAGTATAATTTCGATCGTACGGCCTATGACAGCAGGGTCTATAACGGATGGGGAAAACCGATACAGGAAGAAAATCTGGCCTACGGACCCAATATCGTCGACTGGCCGCGAGTCCCCGCTATGGAGGACGATCTCCTTCTGCGGGTGGTATCATTGATAGACGACCCCGTGACCACAACGGATGAGCTCATCCCGTCAGGCGAAACTTCGTCCTATCGCTCCAACCCGCTGCGCCTTGCCGAATACACGCTGTCTCGCAAAGACCCCGCGTATGTGGGAAGGGCCAAGGAAGTTTTGGCGGCAGAAAAAGCGAGAGCAGAGGAAAAAGACCCCGCTGACGCGCTCTCCGGACTTGAGGCAGCTTACAACGAGATAAAAAGGTTGTCGGGCAGCGCTGACAGGTCGAAGATCGGGCTCGGCAGCGTTATATACGCCGTTAAGCCAGGCGACGGCTCCGCCCGTGAACAGGCGGCGTCCTGTCAGCGCGTTCTCGGCGGCAGCGCCAACATTGCCCGTGAATATGCGACGAAAAGGTACCGCTCAAACCTCATTAACTGGGGCATGGTGCCGTTCACCATGGCGGAGAAGCCGCAGTTCACGGTCGGCGATTATATTTATATCCCCGGAATAAAACGCACAATATCGGACGGCGAAACATCCGCTGTGGGCTACGTTCTCGGAAGAAATATGATAATTAACCTTGAAACGGGCGAACTCACCGGGGCAGAGCGCAGGATCCTCCTGGCCGGCTGTCTTATAAACGATTACCGCGAGGGCTGAAACATATCTGGGGGTCCCCACGAAACCGTGTTTCCCGGGGGCCCCGGTTATTAAATTCTTGCGGTGGCAAAGTGAATTCGCCCTCGCGCCAGCGTCCGGCCCGCCTGACGGCGGACCCCTGTGCCACAAAGATTTTTACTGTCTGTATGACCGGCTATGCTTTACCATAGCCGGTTTTCGTTTATTTGGTTTGTTATATTGCTCAGAAGCTATGGACAGAGTATTTTTCACGTGCAGACACCCGCAAAAAACCCCGGCCCGCCGACGGCGAAACCGGGGGTTTTTTATGGGCTCTGTTATTTTAAATATATCTTACGGCAGTAAAGTAAGCGGGTCTACCGAATTATCGGCACTGTCTCCGCCGGGACGAATCTCGAAATGCAGGTGTGGACCGCTTGATATTCCGGTGGAACCCATTAGTGCAATGACCTGTCCCTGTGCCACGCGCTCACCCTCGCTGACGAGGACTGAGGAGCAGTGGGCGTAATAGGTGACGGAACCATCGTCGTGCTGCAGCTTTACTAGGTATCCGTATCCGCTGTCATTCCAGCCGGCGTATATGACCTCACCGCCGTCGGCGGCCAAAATATCCTGTCCGGTAACGCCGCCTATATCTATACCCTTGTGGTTTGTTGAGCCGATGCCGGCGTTGCGGGCTCCGAAATAAGAGGTTATGATGCCATCCGTCGGCCAGATGAAGCAGCCGCGCGATGCTGTGGGTGGGAGCTCCGCAGTGCCGCACGCGACGACCTCGGCAACGGGCTCGGATTTGATAAACGTGTTTATGGCCTGTGAACTTATTTCTTTGCCGTTTATAGAGGTACTGCGCACGGTCGTTACACGCTCACCGTCTGCTCCGGCGGTATCAACACGGGTAGTGCCAGTATAAATCGTTGCATCATCGTAATATTCGGTGTCGTAGGATATGGCCTCAGAGACAGAGCGCGTTTCGACCCGCTCAACCGAAAGGCAGAATGAGGCATCGTCATTTTTCGGGTCGAGCTGAGACCTTATCAGGGATAAATCCTGTGTTGTGTCGTCCCGGAGAAATAGCTGATCTACCGAAACGTCCTGTACGAATGAAAGTGATATGGTGTCTGGTGTTCCGTATTCGTCCAAAATGCTCTGGAGAAGATTTATGAGTTCGGCGGCGTTCTCCGATGATCCTATAATGGTACCGTCTACGACAATTGCATATCGCTGGACGATGCCGTCTATACTGCCGAGCATGACTTTCTCAAGTTCGGACGAATCACTCTTTTCCGGGACGAGCTCGGCTGTAACCGTGACCTTATCGGCCATCGAATAGTCGAAACCGAGTATCTGGGAAGCTTGCTGCTCTACATTTTCTATAATATGCGTGGCCTCCGCCTTGCTCTGCGCTGTTCCAACGGTCTCGCCGTTTACAAGGACCGCAAAGCCTATCTGCGTATTGAGAATGACCGCGGAAAGCGCAAATAAGATAAAGAGAGAGGCTGTTATCATGCGAAGTCTGCGCTGCATTCTAGGGCCGCCGGTAAGACGTATCTCCTTAGTCAGGATGCCGCGCGCCGAGGAGAGGGCGGTTATTATATCCGTGCTGTAAGTTTTCACCGGCTCACCTCCGTTTGTCGAATTGAGTTACAAAAACGTAAAACTAATTACAAATCAGTTACAGCATAACGAATAATACACGAAAATTTTTCCTTTGTCAAGTGCATTTTGGAAAAACCGTTTTACAAATAATCATTTATTTTACTTAATTATGCCAAAATATTCGATATTTAGTAAAATAAAATTAAAAAAATTAGCATATACCCGCAGAACTTGTCGAAAATGCAAATATTACAGGTTGTAATTTCTGTAACATAACCACGAGAGCGGCGGAATATACATAAAGCAAATACGGTGAAAGGGTGAGACTATGGCTTACGAGGAAAAATATAAAGCGACTGAGGCGCCGCACAACGTTATAATCGAAGGGCGGTCACGCGTGTCTGTATCAGGCGTTACGGACGTTGAGAGCTTTGATGAGACGGTGGTCGTTATCAACACGACAAGAGGTGTTTTAATTGTCCGCGGCGAAGGGCTGCATATGGAAAAACTCAGTCTTGACAGCGGGGAGATCATAATAGAGGGCAACATTTCGGCACTTGAGTATGAGGAAGAGGCGAGAAGCGGAGACGGCTTCTTTGCGCGGCTGTTCAAATAGCTATGGAGATATCCGTTTCTCACCAGCTCTGTGAGGCGGCGGCCTCCCTCGGTTTAGGGGCGGCCGCCGGTTTTTTGTATGACATATTCCGCACTGTTAGACTGGAAACTCGCTCGTCCGTGGTCACTGTGATAACCGATATGCTGTTCTGGTTAATCTGTGCCGCTTTGCTATTTTTGTTCGGAATGTCGGCCGGAGAGGGTAAACAGCGAATATTTATGACTATTTTTGCGTTTTTGGGCGGAGCGCTGTATTTTTGTACAGTGAGCCGATTTATGCTCAAATTATGCGGTTTTCTGGCCGAAGGGGTTCGATTTGTACTGTATTGCCTGTCACGGCCCTTTGTTTGGATCAATATTTGTTTAAAAAAATTAGGAAATATTTTAAAAACCATCTTTAAATATTATAGGAAATGGTATAGAATTAGTTATGATTACAATAGAAGAAAATGCAGCCGTTTCATTGTGCCCAAAAGCACAGGAAAGGATGGCAAAGAGGTTGAAATTAAGAAAAACGGGCGTTATTACGATTATAGTAATAGCCATTCTGATAGTCTACGCGACGATCACGCTGACGGACTTGCGCGGTAGGATCGATGATGCAGAAATAAACCGGCAGCAGCTTCAGCAGCAGGTATCGGCAGAGACAGCCGAGAATGATGAACTACGACACGCCGTGGAAAACAGCGAAGATGACGAGGTCATCGAAGGCATCGCCCGGGATAAGCTGGGTATGGTTATGCCTGGAGAAAAAGTCTTTATAAAAGAATAACGGGCTGAAAAGCCCTTGTTTTAATACCAATATCAGATGAGTCCGATAAAACGGTTTTTTTCCGCCATGCCGCGCCGTGAAAATCCTTCATCCACAAAGGACTGGCGGATTTTCTCATCACAGCCTGACAAAAAAATCCTCGTTTCAGTATTTGCCGTTCTCATTTGAAATTGGTATAACTTAACAAAAGAGAGGGAATTGCTGTCAATATGGAACTGGAAGTGGGGAGTATTCTGACCGGGAAGGTTACGGGTATCACAAAGTTCGGAGCGTTCGTTTCGTTCGCGCCGGGAAAATCGGGACTCGTACATATTTCCGAGATTGCAAATTCATATGTTAGCAATGTGAGTGACTTTTTGACCGAGGGGCAGGAAGTCACAGTAAAACTCATCGGAATTGACGAATCAGGAAGGATAAACCTCTCAATTAAGCAGGCTCAGGAACAACCTGCCCGTGTACCCGTACAGCGCCCCGCGCCTTTGCGACGTTATCAGCAGAACGATGGGGGTGCCCGTTCCGACTCCGGCTCCGGTTTTTCGAAACAATCGGCAGAGGAGCCGTCTTTTGAAGATAAGTTAAAGCGGTTTATGCAGGATTCCGACAATAAGATGTCCGGCCTCAAGCAGTTTTCTGAGAAGAAATCGACAAGGCGCAGAGGCCGCGGTTAAATTTCGTGCCAATATCGCGCCAAAATTTGCCGATGAATGCGCAATAATAGCGCAGAGAAAGTTCTCTGCGCTATATTTTTGTACCGGATCGTCATTTGAATACATATAAAGTAAATCATGCAAAATTTCTATACATACCGTCCGGCAGTCCCGGCAGCGCAAGCGTCGCCGAGATAAAGGAGCCCTGTCTCAAGCTAATTTAAAAGCTTATTTCAGAGCCCGTCCGGTAGCTGTGCCGGACAGGCTTTTTGGTATTTCAGGAGGCATAGAATGATAAAGCTGATAGCCAGCGACCTTGACGGGACGCTCATAAACTCCGAGAAGAGACAAGTGAGCAGCGAAATGTTCGCACTAATCAAAAAAATGCGGGAGCGCGGAATTTATTTCTGCGCGGCGTCCGGAAGGCAGTACAACAGTCTTTTAAATCTGTTTACTCCCGTAAAGGACGATATCCTCTATATGTGCGAAAACGGCGCGGTTGTATTTTATAAGGACAAAGTGATTGCAAAGACCGCTCTCCCGCGCGATACTGCGGAGGCCATCACCGCCGAGGTGCTTACCATGGACGACTGCGAGGTGCTTATATCAGGTGAGCGCACATCATATCTCATCCCGAAGCATAAGGATTATGTGGACCATATCCGCTATTTCGTGGGAAACCATGTGACTGTCGTTTCCGATATAGGCAAGGTCAGGGAGGACATACTCAAAGTCTCGGCATATTGCAGAAATGGCGCTCTCGTTTCGGAACCTGTTCTTGTCCCGCGCTGGAAGGGAAAACTGTCCGCAGCCGTCGCCGGGGAGAAGTGGATCGATTTTACTCTGGCTGACAAGGGGACCGCAGTTATGCAGATATCCGATAAATTCAACATTGCGCCGCGCGACATGGTGTCGTTCGGTGATAACTTTAATGACGTACCGATATTCCGCGCAGTGTCCGAGTCTTACGCTGTGGAGAGCGCCGTTTTGGATGTGCGGCGCGAGGCAAAGCACGTATGCCGAAGCGTTGAGGAAACAGTAGCGGAACTCATAATATAAAAAAAGCGGCGGGTCGCAATACGACCCGCCAAAACAGGGTTGTGGGATAAAGATATTAGCTTACGGCACCCTCATGCCATTGGTAAAGCGACCGTACATATCCAAGATTTTTGCCCATGAAGACGAATAACGCATCCTTGGAGCAAACCTGTCTACATACGGGTCACTCAAGCTGTAAACTAATGATAACGCGGCAGGGATAAAATGTAAATAGGAGGTTTTGTCGAATGGACACTACTTTTGACGCGGAGGTGTATTGCATTTTTTCCCGGAAGTATGGTAAAATATAATTTACGCGGCCAGTGCCGCGCTCAGCGTTTCGCTAAAACGCTGAGCTGTCCTGAAAATGCTTTCAGAACAGCCATTAAATGCGCCGGATTCTCGGCGGTAACCGGACCCGATGCGCAAAGCAGACGGCTATAAGGGTCATCATGCCATGCGGCTTTGCGGCTCATGATTAGCCGTTTGTCATTATTAGGAGGTACTCATAATGAGTAAAGGAACGTTTTATATCACGACGCCAATCTATTATCCCTCGGACAAGCTTCATATCGGCCACACCTACTGTACGGTTGCAACCGACGCTATGGCGAGGTATAAGCGAATGTGCGGCTATGACGTCCTGTTCCTCACCGGTACCGACGAGCACGGCCAGAAAATAGAGGAAAAGGCCAAAGCCGCCGGAGTAACGCCAAAAGAATTTGTCGACAGCATTGTTGAGGGCAAGGGCGGTATACTGGATTTATGGAAGCTCATGAACATCTCCAACGACAGGTTTATAAGGACTACCGATGACTATCATGTGGAGTCCATTCAGAAGATATTCAGGAAGATGCACGAAAAGGGCGATATCTACAAGGGCGCCTATAAGGGACTGTACTGTACCCCGTGTGAGAGTTTCTGGACGGAGAGCCAGCTGGTGGACGGCAAATGCCCCGACTGCGGCCGCGATGTGCATTACGCGGAAGAGGAGGCATATTTCTTCCGCCTTTCAAAGTATGCATCCCGTATCATGAAGCTGTACGAGGAGCATCCCGATTTCCTCGAGCCAGCCTCCCGCATGAACGAAATGATAAATAATTTCTTAAAACCCGGTCTGGAGGATCTGTGCGTTTCACGTACAACGTTTACATGGGGTATTCCAGTCGACTTTGATCCCGGGCACGTTGTTTACGTCTGGGTTGATGCACTCTCGAACTATATAACCGCCCTGGGGTATGGAAATGAGAAATATCATGATTTTGAAAAATACTGGCCTGTGGACGTCCATTTTGTGGGCAAGGAAATAGTCCGTTTTCACTCCATTATCTGGCCGGCGATGCTTATGTCTCTGGAGCTCCCGCTGCCGAAAAAGGTCTATGGCCACGGCTGGCTCCTTCTCGATGGCGGCAAGATGTCAAAATCCAAGGGCAACGTCGTAGACCCGGCCATTCTTGCCGACCGCTATGGCGTGGATGCACTTCGTTTTTTCCTCCTGCGCGAGTTCCCCTTCGGTTCGGACGGCGTATTTTCAAACGAGCTTCTTATTTCCCGGATAAACACGGATCTCGCAAACGCATTGGGTAACCTTGTTTCCCGCACAGTTGCCATGGTCATTAAGTATTTTGGCGGAACGCTTCCACCCGTTGGAGACGAAGCGGCGGACCCGATAGACGACGAACTCATCGTCTCGGCCCGCGCATTGCGCGGTGTTTATGAGGAGCAAATGGAGAAGTTTGCCTTTCAAAATGCCATAACAGAAGTATTCAAGGTACTATCCCGCGCAAATAAATATATCGACGAGACTGCCCCATGGATCTGCGCTAAGGACGAGAGTCAAAAGCTGCGTCTTTCGCGCATCATGTACAATCTGCTTGAGACAGTGCGCATCTGCACGATACTCCTTACTCCGTTTATCCCAGTCTCCTGTGAAAAGATATTTGAGCAGATAGGTGCAGAGAAAAGTTTTACGACATGGGAGTCCGCCAATGTGTATGGCACTCTCCCGCGTGATGTTACCGTCAAGAAGGGCGAGGCGATTTTCCCCAGGATAGATATGGCGAAAGAACTTGCGGAACTCGAGGCGCATGCCGCAAAATAAAAGTTACATGAAAGAAAGAGCTGGCCGATAAACGGCCGGCCCATAGGTTGAATAGCGTGAAGATTGGCCCGAATGGGACTTCCTTCACGCTGTTTTACTATAAAATTAAAATGCAGGCGAACGGCGTGTCGTTAGTAAGGCGGGTACGGCCGCACATTACCTATTCCACCATACGATAGCCGACGCCGACCTCTGTAAGAATATATTTTGGCTCTGCTGGATTTTCTTCCAGTTTTCGCCGAATGTTGGCCATATTTACGCGCAGTATCTTGTTGTCGTTACTTACTGCAGGACCCCAAAGCTCTCTCAAAATAAACTCGTATGTCAGAACTTTTCCCGCAAAGCGGCCGAGGAGAGCAACTATACGATACTCGTTCTGGGTAAGGTGTACGCGTTCGCCTTTCGCTGTAATCAGGCGCTTGTTGTAGTCTATGATAAGATCACCGGTCTGAAATATGCCCTCCTGCAGTACCTGCTCATTGCTTCCGCGCATGCCAGCGTGCCGTAGCGCCATGCGTATTCTGGCCAGTAGTTCGGACGTACCGAACGGCTTGGTTATATAGTCGTCCGCGCCGAGGTCAAGCGCTTCGACTTTGTCCCGCTCGTGGCTGCGCGCCGAGACGACGATTATCGGTATTTGCGACCACTCGCGCACAAGTTTTATAAGTTCAATTCCATCCATATCCGGAAGTCCGAGGTCGAGTATTATTGCGTCCGGACAGTGAGACGTTATCATCGCATAGGCCTCGTGTCCGCCATATGCCAAAAGTACGTCGTATTCGTTTGCGGTAAGGATCGCGCTCACGAAATTTACAATGCTTCGTTCGTCCTCAACTATCAGTATTTTCTGCTTGATCGCCATCGTACTCCTCCTTCATGGGTAGTGTGAACAGGAAAGCAGCGCCGCTCTCAGGCTTGTTTTCAGCCGTTATCGTTCCACCATGCGAGCGGATGATAGTCGAACAAACCGAAAGGCCGATACCCATATTTTTAGTATTATCACCGGATGACTGCGTCCTGTACATTGCGGTATCTTCAAAAATATAGGTTAAGTACTCAGCAGGGATTCCGATACCATTGTCACTCACTAAAAAGCA
>JBFWIW010000055.1:0-21011 GCA_050253535.1 Oscillospiraceae bacterium | reverse complement strand
CTGGATGACGCGTTGGCGGCTGCATATAATTTCGTTATGGAAAAGGCAAAATAGTTTTTGAAAGGACGGATTAGTAATGTCTGATTGTATCTTCTGCAAAATAGCGGCGGGAGAGATCCCCTCCACATGTCTCTATCAGGATGAGAACGTATTTGTGTTCAGAGATATAAACCCTCAGGCGCCGGTACACTTTCTCGTTATACCGAAAATACACATAGCCTCCGTTGCAAAGATAGACGAAAAGAATTCCGCTATCGTTTCCAAGTGCTTCGAGATTATTCCGAAGATAGCGGCGCATGAAGGACTCACGGGCGGCTACCGCGTGATTTCCAACTGCGGTGACGACGCCGGCCAGACTGTCCACCACCTGCACTTTCACGTTGTAGGCGGAAGAAAAATGAGCGAGAAAATGCTGTAAGATGATACTATAAAAATAAAAGAAAGTCTTGAGCCGTATCGATTTGCGGATTCAAGACTTTCTTTTTTTATTCATCTGCGGTTTCCACATGCCGTGGCGGCGTTATTCAACTCCGGCAGGGAGCACTATGTCCGTATCTGAGTACTCAGCGAACAGGCCGGAAGCAAACGTATTGTCCTCTAACGTATTGCCGGTAAAGGATACGCTGCTGCAGCTTTTAACATTTATGAAGGAATTCATACTGTTGCCCGAAATTCTACAGCCGTCAAAGGTCACATCGTTGCATACTGAGAGGGAAATCAAGCTATCCCACTGATAGGCAGATGAATTATCCGTGATCGCGCACCCGCTGAAGCTGACGTCGCTGCAGTTATCGAGGTTGAGCATCGTGAAGCCGCCGCAGTCGAAAAACCGGCTGTTTTCAAACGACAGCGAGGAGGATGCGCTGAGCGACATGATGCCGTATGTGCATTCCTTGATATCGGTATCCCTGACCGTCAGGCCTTGCGCGTTTTGTGTGACGACGCCGTATGTGCCGCAGCCATAGAGTACACACGAATCAATGACGATGTTTTCAGAATCAGTGAGGTTTACGACGCCGCCCATGCAGTAGCCCGGCTCCGTCGTGTGTCCAATGGTCAGATTTTTGACCGTGATACCGGCGCAGCTGCGAAATTCCAGGACGTCCGCATATCGCGGCTCAACAACAACTGTGGCCGAGCTGGCATTACCGCCTGTCAGGGTGCAGTTTTTCACGCCGGAAATAATCGTTTCCGCGCCGTCATAGACGGCATCCCAGGACACATAGGGATTCGTCACGTCTGCGCTTTTGACAGTTGACAGGTTATATGTACCCGGGGATAGCAGTATTTTGGTGTTCGGGGCGATAGCGTCCAGCAGTTCTTCGGCTGTAGTTACCGTAACCTCAGCGATGCTGTTCACAACGGCAGCGTTTGCCGCAACGTTATATTTCACGGCGAAGCCCATGGCATTGCCGAGGTCCCGCAGCTTGAAATAATCGCTGTTGCCGATGTGGTACGCCGACAGGTCCGTCACGGTTTCACCGTCGATCTGAACGGATAGGCTGCACGGGACGGCGGTACAGGACTTGTTGGTGTCTGATGTGACCAGTTCGCTGCCGTCTGCCAGATAGGCCTCACCCGTGACCAGAGAGACGGTGTTCGCGGCGCTGTCCCGGTTCACGCTGAACTGAGAGTCCGTGCCATTGAGCAGATAGGCGATATCCCGCAACCTGATGTAATTTGAGCCGTCTATATTGAATTTTTCACAGACCACGTATTTGCTGTCCACGATAAGGCTCTGAGCCGAAAGGACCACCTGCGGTGCGGCGGCCACTGCAGCCTGCGTCAGGAACAGGGCCATAAGGACAACAAGTGTAAAACCCGCGAAGCGTTTACACATATAAAAACCCCTTTTCTCAGTATAATTGGCATAATGCCGCCTTTTAATCTAAAATATACCAGGGCGAATTTTATGTCAATTAAATAGCGGTTACAGAGCGGAGACAAAAGGATGTCCCGCTGCTCACTTGCCCTGGGCCTCCGGCATGAGCTTCGCCCGTAGGCTTATTTTCCGCGCCGTCCCAAGCCCATCGAATTTGATGAAATAGGCGGTACCGTCGACCGCCAGAATTTCGCCCGCGCCCATGATGCTGTGCATGACGCGGTCCCCGGGGGCAAAGGCCGGGGCCTCCGCCATTGCCGCCATCAGGCTTTCGCTGGCCGCAATGCTCAGGGACGACTCGGAATTCAGTCTCTCGTCCAGTTCCTCAGTGTACTGCAGCAGTTCCCGGCCCACATTAAATATGAAGCGGGAGGGGAACCGGTAGGAGCCGTCAAAATTTTTACCCTCCGCATCGGTGAGAAACAGCGCTTTTTCCGCCCGGGTAAAGGCGACGAAGGCGAGCCGACGCTCCTCCTCCATGGCCTCGAGCGTCGCGGTCTTCTTGGATGGGAACACGCCCTCCATAAGTCCACAGAGGAACACATACGGAAATTCCAGCCCTTTCGCCGTGTGCACGGTCATGAACTTGACCGCATTTTTGCCGGAGTCCGTATCCGAGTTTGTCATAAGAGCGACATGGGACAGATAGTTTTCAAGCGTGTTTTCCTCTCCGTTCGTGGTCTCATACTCATATATCGATTGCTTAAGCTCTGCCAGATTGTCAAGCCGTTCCTGACTCCCCTCGGTTCTCAGCATTGTCTCGTAACCGCTCTGATCAAGGATGGCATTCACCAGCTCGGAGATCGGCGAATCCTGATACCCTGCCGAAAATTGTCCGATCAGGTCAAGAAACTTTTTGGCCTTTGTGCCCTTGAATATTTCGTTCTCAATCGTCCTCTCCAGCGCCGCGAAGAGCGGGCACTGGTTATCCGCGGCGTAATCGCGCAGAAACTTCATACGCCGCTCGCCAAGGTTGCGCTTCGGCATGTTGGCGACGCGCAGGAAAGACAGGTCGTCCTTATATACAATGAGCCGGAGATAGGACAGAGTGTCCTTAATCTCCATGCGTCCGAAAAACTGCATGCCGCTGTAAATGGTATAGGGAAGCTCTTCTTTAAGGAATACCTCTTCCAGCATGCGCGAGATGAAATGCGAACGATAGAGGATCGTAATATCTTTGAGTTTCACGCCCTTGTCATGAAGCGCCTTTATTTGAAACGCGATCCACCGGGCCTCCGCCTCCGATGTTTTTGCGTGGTGATAGACGACCGGGGCCCCTTCGGGAAGCGTGGGGATGAGGTCCTTTTTGATGCGGTTTTTATTGTTTGCAATGAGAGAGTTTGAAGCGGCTAGGATCTGCGGCGTTGAACGGTAGTTTTCCATCATTGTGATGGTCCGGACATTCGGAAACTCCATGTCAAAGTTCAGAATATACTTTACGTTTGCGCCGCGCCATGTGTAGATTGTCTGATCCGGGTCACCCACGATAAAGAGGTTTCTGTGATAGCCGCACAGTACCTTCATAAGTCGGTACTGCAGCTCGTCGATGTCCTGATACTCGTCGATCATGATGTATTCCAGCCGCTGCTGCCATTTGAGTCTTATGGTCTCGTCTTTATCGAAAATGTACAAAACATACTTAATAAGATCATTGTAATCGAGTCCAAAGCACTTCTTTTCCTGCCAGAGGTATCCCCAGAAGATGATGTCGTCCGCCTCCGCGGCATTCAGATACTTTTGACGCAGCTCATCGGGGGAGAATGAAATCATAAATTCGTAGTACTCCGGGTCCTTAAACAGCTTGCGGATTTCGATCATGTCCCTTGCTTTCGAGAAGGTCATGTGCCGTAGCGTCAGGCCGCGCTCTTCGTATATGATCTTCAGCATATCGTCTATATCCGCGTTATCCAGTACGAGAAAGCTTTTCGGATATTGAACGGCGTTTATGTCCTCCTGAAGAACGGAGACGCAGAAACTGTGGAAAGTGCTGATATAGCCGGTATCGCTGTCTCCGGTGAGCAGGCGGATACGCTTTTTCATTTCACCTGCTGATTTGTTTGTAAATGTCACGCAGAGGATGTTTGACGGCATAATGCCTATTTCATTCACGAGATAGGCAAACCTGTGCGCGAGCGCACGGGTCTTGCCCGACCCCGCGCCGGCGATCACGCGTATGAACCCTTCGGTCGCGGTCACGGCCTCGCACTGTTTTTCGTTAAGTCCCGCAAGAATATCGCTCATACCGTAAGTCACCGCCTTCACAAGTAAAATCGTTTGATCTTGTCCAACTTTATTATACAGTATTATAGATGCAGTGTACAAGCGCAGTTATAGTCAGGGTAAAAGTGTAAAAGCAAAGCACTGTTAAGAAAAATCCTTTGTTTATCGGGAATAATGGTGTATTCTAAAATTGATTAGTTTATTTGAGACGGTTTGAACGGCTTGCTGAACCGTTTGAATAGTAAACACCGTTCAGAGGCAAACTCATTGAGTAAAATTTATCGATTCAAAACGGTGATAAAAGCAGAACAGCTGAGGTGCGATATGTCTGAAATTTATCTTGCGGGTGGATGCTTTTGGGGAATGGAGAAATACATTGCGTCTATTAACGGGGTTTTATCAACACAGGCGGGCTATGCGAACGGCATGACCGCTGATCCCACTTATGAAGAGGTTTGCTATCGAAACACGGGGCATGCCGAAACAGTTCGCGTGATCTATGATTCCGGGATTGTTCCGCTGGAATTTCTGCTGGAATTGTATTATGCAGCGATTGACCCTGTTTCTTTTAACCGGCAGGGCGGCGATTCAGGAGCGCAGTACCGGACAGGCATTTACTTTGTCAGTGAAGATGACCGGCCGGTGATTGAACACTCCATTGCACAGCTGCAAAAACGTTATGACAGGCCCATTGCCATAGAGGTGAGGCCGCTCAGCAATTTCAGCCCGGCGGAGGAATATCATCAGAGGTATCTTGACAAGAATCCGGGCGGCTATTGCCATATAGGAAAGGATAAGTTTGAGATGGCGGCGAAGGCCCGGGTGAATCCCGCTGTTTATCCGGCACCGGACGCCGACAGACTGCGAAAAACACTCACCGCTTTGCAGTATGAAGTTACACAGAACAGTGCCACCGAGCCGCCATTTCAAAATGCATTCTTTGATAAATTTAGGCCCGGTATTTACGTGGATATCACCACAGGAGAACCGCTCTTTACTTCGAATGATAAATTTGAATCCGACTGCGGCTGGCCCAGTTTTTCAAAACCCATTGATCCAAATGTTATTCGTGAGAAATCAGATGCTTCCTGTGGAATGATGAGAACCGAGGTGAGAAGCCGCGCGGGAAACGCCCATTTAGGCCACGTGTTTAGCGATGGCCCGAAAAAATCAGGCGGGATGCGTTACTGCATAAACAGCGCGTCCCTGCGGTTCATCCCAAAAGAAGATATGGAGCGTGAAGGATACGGCTATTTGTTGGGATTGATAAGCTGAAGGGAAGCGTTATCATCCTGCTATACGCTTCCCTTTATAAATATAAAACAGTTTAATTCAACGGGATTTCAAGTGCTGACAAAATTAAATTTAAAACAAACCACTCCGAAACTAGTTAATATTTTTACTTTGGCAATTTAAATTTGCCATCCGGCGATGCTTTAATTATAAGCGTATTTTCCGTTCTCGGATGCACAAGCGCCAAAAGGCTCGCGTGCAGGCCAAGCCTTCCAATGGGATTTCCGTGGGCGCCGTATTTTTTGTCGCCCACAACGGGGTGGGAAAGGTCTTTCATATGGACGCGTATCTGATTTTTGCGTCCGGTTTCTATAAGAATACGCAGGTACGAATAGTGCTTATTTTCCTTGATAACCTCATAATTGGTTATGGCGCGTTTTCCGCTCCCTGATTCGGCCGAATAGACATGGTGAGCGGCGGTCTCCCGCAGTAGCGTATCGCAGCGCCCTTGTTTTTCAGCAAAAATCCCCTCGCAAACGGCGAGGTATTCGCGTCTTATTATCTCATCCCAAGAGTTTTGAAGTTTGTCGCGGATTTCAGCGCTTTTTGCGAACAGAAGCACGCCGGAAGTGTCCCTGTCAAGACGATGCACGACATAAAGCGGCCCGATGCCGCTGTCGCGAAGCAGCCTTATAGCTGTGTTTTCTTTCTCGGTGTCGGTTGCGACAGAGAGCAAGCCTACTGGCTTATTAATTGCCAAAAGGTCGTTATCTTCATACACAATTTCCAGCGGAGAATTATATGAACTGTTTAGAGACTGTTTAATTGTTATTGTTTGTCCCCGTTTGACGGGGTAGTTATACTTGCTCGTAACGACGCCGTCCACGGAAATAAGACCATGCTCGAGATATGATTTGACCTTGCCTTTGGGCAGATCACGAAGCTCATATCGGACGCGTTCCAATAATCCGCCGTCCTCTTTTGCCTCAAACACAATGTCATTTTTTATATTTTTCAATAGTATTATTCCTTTTTCAAGCTATTAGAATATAGGTTATTATAATCCTATTATACATTAAAGCTGATGTGTTTCACAAGCGGCGATTATAACCTGCCCGGGTACTAAATATGAAAAACAGACTGAGCATCGTCAGCCTGTTTTTGTTTTACATGCTGTAAAAGTCCAGAAACTGTTTTGTGAGCGGTTCTTTCGGCATTTCAAGAACATCGGAGCGCGAACCGTATTCCACAAGAGCTCCCTCATGCAGAAACAGGACTTCATCCGCCACCCGTTTTGCCTGCTTAATTGAGTGGGTGACAAGTATTACAGTGCAGCCACATTCCACGCGGTATTTTTTTATCAGCTCCTCGGCGGCAAAGGTGGACTGTACGTCCATAGCCGCGGTAGGCTCGTCGAGCACAAGCACGTCGCAGCCCTTCATTAAAGTTCTCGCGAGGGCCATACGGGAAGTCTCGCCACCGGAGAGCCGATGCGCTTTACTGCTTAAGAGTTCAAACATCCCGAGGGAGGAGAGAAGAAATTCGGCCCGTCTTCGGTCTTTTTCACCGCTGCTTGAGCTTACGAGAACATTTTTAATAACGCTCATGTGAAAAGCGTAGCTTTTCTGCGGCATGTAATTGATCTTGAGGCCGTTTTCAGTGCCCCCACTATCCGCCGGGATGATTCCGGCGATAATTTTCGCAAGAGTGGATTTTCCGCTCCCGTTAGTGCCTATTACCGCATAGACGGTGTCTGGGATAAATTCAAACCCACCGATATCAAGGACTTTTCTGCCGTTATAGAACTTTGTTACATGTCCGATCTTCATCGGGTAAGCCTCGCCTGTATAAGCCATATGGTTATATTGACCGCGAGCGATAAAACGAGCAGTATGATCCCGAGCGCGACGCCGAGTGTAAAATTCCCCATGTTGGTGTAGTTCATTATTGCAGTGGTCATCACGTTGGTTTTATACGCTATCGCACCGCCGACCATAGAGACGGCGCCGACCTCAGCGGTCGCGCGGGCGAAGCCCAGAAGATATGTGGAGAAGAGTTGATATCGGCTCTCACCCACAGTCAGTATAAGTATTCTGCCGCTTTTGAGGCCCAGTCCCTTTGCCGTTTCCATTATGTCCGGCGCAATCGGGGCGAGCGACGACTCGGTTGTGCCGGTGATTATTGGGGTAATAAGAATAATCTGCGCTATAATCATCGCCTTAACGGTAAAAAGGAGATTGAAATGCCGCAGCGGTCCCACGCCGGAGAAGAGCATATAGCAGAGGAGACCGACAACCACGGGCGGCAGACCCATCAAAGTACGGTTTATGACAATGAGCGTTTTTTTCCCCGGCAGTGAGCTCGTAGCCAGCAAAACACCGAGCGGCACGCCCAAAAGGAGTGCCGCCAGTGAGCTAGACAGGCTCATTTTGAGCGTTACGCCGATTATATCAAGGAGCTGGTCGTTGCCTGACAGGACCAGCTCCAAAGCCTGTTTCAGAGCAGTTTTCATATATTTCAGATGACTCCGCCGTTTGCATTAAAGGTGAGGAAGGTCGCCTTATCGGTGAGAATATAGGCGCCCGTTTCGTTGGCCATTGTAAGGCAGACGCCCATACCGGCGTTTGAATAAACGTACCAGTTATAGTCTTTAACACTGGAGGCGTCTGTGGTAATACCGAGGTCCTTGTTCCAGAGGGAGACCTCCTTCGTATGGGTGCCGCTCAAGTCTCCGCGTGAAATGAAGCTGTATTTGCCGTCTGCTATACGCTTGAAGGCGTCCGCGACGGAAGCGGCGGATGAGCAGCCGGCCGGGTCGTTGGCAGGGCCGGCGAGCACGAAGTAGTTGTACATAAATGTGAGGCGTTCGGCTTTATAGCCCTCCAACACATAACTGAAACCGTTGGATACGAATTCCTCTTCCTGACTCTTGGAGTGGACGAGGATGAGATCGGCGTTTCCGAATTTTGCGTTTTCAATAGCTTTGCCTGTCCCGGCGGAATAAATCTCGACGTCATATCCGTAATCGTTCTCAAAAATAGGCACAAGGTAATCGAGAAGGCCGCTGTCGTTTACCGAGGTTGTGGTTGAGATGCGTATCGTTCTGGTTTCGTCGATTGCCAGGGGAATTGATGCGGTTGAAACAGGCGCGTCGTCCTTGAGATAGAACAGATACTCACCATAAGCGTCATGGCCGTAGTTTGCGATAAGGTTTTCCGTGTTCGTATTCAGCATCCAGTCAATAAATATATTGGCGCCGACAGCGTTGATTTTGACGTCGGAGACGGGATTGCCGTTTGCGTCGGCAAAGGGCGCGTCGGGATTTACAGCGAGGAGCGAATAGTTGTTTATTAAACTCTCGTCCTGTTCGTAGAGGATAGTAAGGCCGACTCCGGACTCATTGGTCACAGTCGTGGTTGTGTTTGTTGTCTGTGTGCCAGTTCCTGTCGCCGTTTCCGTCTGTGTACCGGTTATATTTACGCCCGCAGACACACATGACGATAATGTTGATATAATAAAAATTAAAGTAATAACGAGGCTTACAGCTTTTCTGGGATGTCTCATTTCTTCCTCCATAAATAAGTGATTGCAGAAAATATTTTGAACCATGCTTAATTTTTACAAATCGGCTACTTATTATACTTCGTGTTCGGCGACGACTGCTGCGTTTCATTAAGAAAAATCAAAAAGCAGGTCGGTGACATGAACGGCACCCCAAAAGTTTGACAGCATGATATACTGAAATAATAAAAGTCGTATAATAATCTGGACACCAATTTAAGAGCTAATGAAAAGGTGGTCAGATTATTATGAAGCGATCGGTTTACGGTAAAAAGTTAAAAATGGCAGCGGCAAAACACGCCCAGAACGTGTCAATGAGGCAGCCCGGGAAGCTGGGCATCAGCGGCACCACTGTAACCATTGGATCAACGAATATGATGAATTGAGAAAGTGCGTTTCCGGGTTACGGGAACGCACTTTTTAACTCTGCATATGAGATCAAAAAGCTCCAAAAACAGATAGAAGAATTAAAGATGGGGCATGAAATACTAACCGTACGCTAAAAAGAGAGTTTGTTCAGGATGCCCACTATGACAATCCTGAACAAACTCGGCAGGACATATTCAAATATATTGAGCTCTACTATAATACCAAGCGGATCCATTCAGCCATTGAATGGTTAAGTCCCGTACAAATTGAGGCTCATAATTAATAAAAATACTTGGTTTTATGTCCAATTACTCTTGACCTTTCTAGCTGTTTGATAATATATTTGTCTAACATTGGGGGCACTTCATATATGAAATCACCGGATGCATATATGCTGTGATTACTCCAAAAAACGCCTATGCCTTAATGGGCCGGGCTATTTTGAGCAGTACGCCTTAAGCCGGCGGATATGAAAAACCAGAATATGCTTATATCATTCCGAACAGACGGCAAAGTGCCAGCGAAATCGGCTCAAAGTAAGTGATGACTAACAGCGCGATAACGTTGGTGATGAGCAAGGGCACCACGGATTTCGAAATCCGTTCGATGGTAATATTGCTGATACCGCAGGATACAAAAAGATTGACGCCCAGTGGAGGAGTGGACTGACCGATTGCCAGATTTACCACCATGATGATACCGAAATGTATGGGGTTCACGCCCAAAGACACGACGATGGGAAGGAAGATGGGGGTCAAGATGATCAGGGCGGCGTTGCACTCCATGAAGCAGCCAACAATCAACAACAGCACGTTGATCAGCAGGAGAATGACGATTTTTTCGCTGCTGATTGAGAGCATAAAATTAGCGACAGCGTCCGGTATGCGTTCCGCCGTCAGGATCCACGCGAAGCCCTTGGCGGTGGCGATAATCAGCATGATCATGGCCGTTGTCACGCCGGAATCCACCAGTACGGTCTTAATTTTTTTGAGAGGCAGTTCTTTATATATAAATTTGCCGACAATGAAGCCATAGATAACGGCAACCGCTGCTGCTTCGGTTGGGGTAAAAATGCCGCCGTAGATACCGCCCAAGATTATAACCGGCATAAGCAGCGCCCAGAAGGCGCTCTTAAAGGCGTCCCAGCATTCTTTGGCGGAAGCGCGCTGCTTCCGGCTTACGCCGAACCCTTTTTTCTTGCAGACAATGTAAGAGCAGACCATAAGAGACAAGCCCACCAGAATGCCGGGGCCGAAGCCGGCGGTAAACAGGGTGCCGGCGGAGTTATCCGAGACGACACTGTATGTAACGAGCGGGATGGAGGGCGGGATGATGATACCGATTGCACCCGCGACGGACATTAAAGCCGCGGCAAAGCCTTTGTCATAGCCGGCCGCCACCATGCCGGGGATCATGATACCGCCGATTGCGGCCACAGTTGCAGGGCCGGATCCGGAAATCGCCGCAAAGAACATGCAGGTCAGTATGCTGACATAGGCCAGACCGGCTGTATGGTGTCCCACCATGGTATCCGCCAGTTTGACAAGACGCCTGGATATACCGCCCTCTCCCATAAGGGAGCCTGCGATCATGAACAGAGGGATCGCCAGCAGGGGGAAGGAGTCGCAGGCGATAAACATCTGCTGCGTGATCAGGGTCATGGGCAGCGTACTGGCAAACCACATTGCAATTGCCGTAGCGCCGCACAGGACGAACGCGATGGGTATGCCGATCATCAGAAGGCCCACAAAGGAAATCAACAGCAATGTTCCCATCAGTCATTTCCACCTTTCTCCTGCGCAGCCGCATTCATGGCCTCAATCTCAGTTACACTGTCGGTTTTGCCACGGAAAATATTGACAAAATTCTGGATGCAGCGGATCAGTGCCAGCGCAATGCCAATGGGAATGGCAATATAGGCGATCCACATGGGAAGGTGCATGGCGGGGGATTTCTGGCCCATCAAGATCTGGCTTTTAACAACATCTATGCCGTATTTGATGCATAGGAAGCACAGCAGCACGCAAATCATGGCTCCCAGGAGATCGACAAATTTTCTGGGATTCCGCGGAAAAATCATTTTAAACGCTTCCACGCCGATATGGGAACCTCTCTTGAATCCGAGGCTGGTGCCCACAAACGTGACCCACACTGTGATATACCTGGATAATTCCTCGGACCAGGGCAGAGAACTGCCGATGCCACGGCAGATCACCTGCGCAAACACGACAATCGCCAACGCTCCCATCAGGACCATCAGGATATATTCCTCAAAGTGGTCATCGAAAAATTTCAAAATTTTTTTCATAAAGCACTCCAGAAGGTTTTTTTGGCTGACAGGGGTGTTTTTCCGCCTGCCAGCCAAGTTTATTTATTCCCGATCAGTGATCGAATGATCTGAGTCCGATTAAGGCTGGAAGCTTGCAATGCTTTCAACCAGAGATGCGGGGACCTGGCCTTCGCCGTCGCCCACGTATTTATCATAGACGGGCTTGGTCGCTTCCACAAATGCGTCGCGGTCAATCTCGTTGACCTCCATGCCAAGCTCCTCCAGTTTTCCGATCAGCTCGGAGTTCCACTGATCCAGCAGGTCTCTCTCATAGTCGCGGGACTCGGCAGCAGCCTGCATGATTACATCCTGGTATTCCGCGGGCAGACTGTCCCAGAGAGTCTGCGCCATCAGCAGGGGGGCGGGGGCATAGAAGTGCTCGGAGATGGACAGGTACGTCTGAGCCTCGTATAGTTTGGTTGAGTAGATCAGTGCGTAGGGGTTCTCCTGAGCGTCGATGGTCTTCTGTTGCAGGGCCGTGTATAGTTCGTTGAATGCGATGGGAGTTGGGTCGGCGTCCATTACGCTGAAAGTGTACATCATAATTTCGTTTTCCATCGTACGGACCTTGAGACCCTCCAGATCGCCGGGCTCAACAATCGGGTGCTTGGAATTGGTCAGGTTGCGGAAACCGTTCTCATAGTAGACCAGACCCTTGATTCCCTGTGCGGAAAGCGTGTCCAGCATTTTCTGGCCGATTTCGCTGTCACAGACGCCGCGGGCCTGTTCTGGAGTCGTCAGCAGGTAGGGCAGGTCGAACGCATGAAACTCGCTGGTGAAGCCGGACAGAGGCGCGGTGGAGATAAGGCACATATCCACCGTGCCCAGCTGAAGGCCCTCCACCATGTCGCGCTCGGCACCAAGCTGGCTGTTGCCGAACACGTCTACGATGACGGCGCCGCCCGTCCCCTCGGACACCAGCTGGGCAAACTTCAGAGCGCCTTGGTTGTACGGATGCTCGTCTGCCACGCAGTGGCCCAAACGGATTTCGAATGTAGTGGTGGGCACCGGGGTGCTGCTGGTATCCGAGGCGCCGCTGGTATCTGTAGAGGAGGTCGTATTCTCATTCATGCTGTTGCCGCCTACGGTGCCTCTGGCGCAGCCGGCCAGCAAGGAGAGCGCCATGATTATGCACAGAAGAATAGCGCTAAATTTTTTCATCAATTTTCCTCCTGATTCAAAATAAATGCTTATGCTTTACATTCCAAAGTATTGCCGGACATTTTCGATGCCAAGGGACTCGCCGATTTCTGTAAGCTGAGCGGCAGGGCCTCCGGCAATTGGCTTATAATAAATATTTACACCTCCTTCATTGTTCTTGTTTGTCGTTCTTCGTTCTATAATATGAATAATAAGTGTTCGGAAGAACACAAATGGTATTTCAGGCTGATTTTCTTGATAATGCAAATATGTATTGGGTAATTGCACGCAATCAGTAATTAATAATTTGAGCTGCCGCCGCAAACATTCTTAAATATAGAACAAAATAACGATGATGTAGAATGATGTTGACATCGGGATAAAGCAGCTTCAAAGGCTAATTCCTCATCAGCCGCCGGGAGCGTTCAGCAACGTCTGCTGCGCGGTGTGCAAATCTGGCGATCAAAACAATGCGAGCATCATCTGTTTCAGCGCATAGCAGCAGTTAATGGCGCGCTGAAGTTAATATTCGCAATTGCTGGGCGCAGAAAAAGGCGGAGTACACAAGATGGTATTGTATACTCCGCCTTTTTCTGTATGCAGCAGCGTTCCGCTGCTTTGTTTGTGCCATTTGGAAAATTTCTGAGGACAGAACATTTTCATTTCAATTATTTTTTTGACTGTGAAAGCTCGAAGGCGACATCAATGATCATGTCTTCCTGTCCGCCGACCATTTTGCGGCGTCCGAGCTCAACGAGAATCTCTCTCGGGCTGAGCTTGAACCTCTCCGCGGCCTTGTAGGTGTGGAGCAGGAAGCTGGAGTAGACGCCCGCATAACCGAGCATCAGCGAGGCGGTGTTTATGGTCTGCGGCCGCTGCATCATCGGCGCAACGATATCTTCCGCGACATCCATAACGCCGAAGAGGTCGATGCCCGTATCGAAGCCCATCATGTCGAGTACGGAGCAGAGCACCTCAAGCTGCGCGTTTCCGGCGCCGGCGCCGAGTCCGCGGCAGGTCGCGTCGAGATAGTCGACGCCCTCCTGTGCCGCCGCGATCGAGTTACCAATGGCAAGGCCCAGGTTGTTGTGCGCGTGGAAGCCCACCGGGATATTAAGAGACTTCTTGAGGAGCGAAACTCTGGCACGGACATCGTCCGGCAGCAGATGTCCGGAGGAATCCGCGAGGTTCACATAATCTGCGCCCGCATCTTCGAAGATTTTGGCCTGCTCAAGGATTTTTTCCGGCGACGCCATGTGCGTCATCATCAGAAACCCGACCGCCATCATTCCGATCTTTTTCGCGTGCTGGACATGCTGGATAGCGATATCCGCCTCCGTCACGTGGGTGGCGAGGCGCACAACCTGGGCGCCGTACTCCTTCGCCTGCTCCAGATCCTCTATCGTCCCGATGCCTGGGATCAGGAGAACTGTGAGCTTCGCGTTCTTCATGACGCCGCTGGCTGCTTTGATGAGGTCCATTTCCCAGGTCTTTGAAAAACCGTAGTTTATGGAGGAGCCGGATATGCCATCGCCGTGGGCGATTTCGATAAGACCGACGCCGACTTTGTCAAGGCCTGCGGCTATCGCCGAGACCTGATCGACCGTATAGCTGTGGCTTACGGCGTGGCTTCCGTCACGCATCGTTGTGTCAACAATCTTGATAAACTTTTTTTCCATGGCTGTTAACCCTCCCTGTCAAGCAGATTCGCGGCAACTTTTTCTGCGACCGCGACCGCCGCCTGGTTGATGATGTCGAGATTACCGGCATATTTCGGCAAAAAGTCTCCCGCGCCTTCCACCTGAATAATTACGGTTACTTTATTACCGTCAATGACAGGAGGAACGCGAAGTTTATAACCAGGGACATAAGCCTGAATCTGCTTAACGATATCGTCGACTGATTCAATAATCTTTTTCTCGTCCGGATTTTTTACAAGAGAATAAATGGTATTCGTCATCATAATCGGGGGATCGGCAGGATTTAAGACGATAAGCGCCTTGGCTCTGTCCGCGCCGCCAATTTTTTCAATAGCCCGTTTGGTCGTCTGTGTAAATTCGTCGATGTTCGAGCGGGTACCCGGTCCCGCGCTCTTTGAAGAAATACACGCAACGATTTCGGTATACTCAGAATCCGCCACGCGATTAATTGCATATGCGATCGGAATTGTTGCCTGACCGCCGCAGGTTACCATGTTGAAATTATCCACATGTGCCAATTGATCGAGATTTACACACGGTACCACATAAGGTCCCACCGCCGCCGGCGTCATATCTATTACGATTTTTCCCGCCGCTTTCAGGATGGGCGCGTTATGTAAATGCGCCTTTGCGCTGGTCGCTTCAAATACGATTTTTATGTCCGGGTCTGCCGCTATTGCGTCTACGCCTTTAATCGAGGTCAAAAAACCCAGACCTGCCGCACGTTTAATTCCTTCCGACTCAATGATGCCGGCCATCATGTGCATCTGAAGATTTTTGCTTTTCATTACCTTGTACATCAAATCGGTTCCGATATTCCCGGGGCCGATGATGCCTACCTTAATTTTGCCCATGTTTCTTTCCTTTCCAGATTGTTTTATTAATTTGACCGTCAGGCTCCACATCCTATAAAACTGACGGTGAAGCTGTCCCCGCTAAAATCCGGCTGCCAAATACGGACCGGGCGCCGGAGGAATTGCCGGTAACCGGTCGGTGTGCATAATATTTAAATCCGTAATGCTGCCGGTAATAAAGTGCCGGGAACGATAAAATCGGTGCCGTTGCAAACATCTGCAATATTATACCGGGCGCGTGCATTGCTTATCAGGCAACGCCGGTTTCGGCTCTGCCTCTGGTTTTGCCAGGTTTTTGTTGGTATCTATAGTACTGTGGGGACCCGAAATCCCAGACTCCAGAACACGGTCCCCTCCGGCTTGTGAACGGCGGCTGACGGAAATCCGGGGCAGATGGACACATCCTTCTGCTCGCCCGCCTTCCCCGAAATAGTATGGTTACACCTCCTTGACTGTTCTTATTAATCGTTCACCGTTCTATATTATGAACAACTAAAGTTTAGATGAACACGGAGAGTTTGTCAATAGGTTTTAAAGGGTTTTAGGAGAAAAATCACATATAATTCTATTTTAGTGTTATTATCTCAAAGGGGCGGACAAGAAATAATTGCCGCCTAAGAGCAGAATACTTAAAGAAGCGACTAAGATTTTAGCGGCCTGTTCCTATAGTGAAAAGATTGATATTATAGGCTTACGGGAATATCTCGTAATGCTTCGGCGGCTTGTATAGGGAAATTCCGGCTGGTATATTATCAAGAAGCGGAATGGATACCAATGTAAGTATCTGCCGGAAAATATAGGATACAGTGGGTATGATTGCTGTTCAATGCGACTAATAACGGAGGCACAGAAAGCCTGTTTATGTTGGATATACGCATCATTATATAAAATATTCAATTCCAATAGCGATATGCTTTGCCGACCGCCAATAGCAAATGCTAAGGCTTCTGGCATCAAAATTCAGTGGGATTCTTTGAAATACGGCAGTTTATTATTTTATAGATTTAACCGAACAAGCTCCCGTGATAAGATATTTGAATGTTTATTGGCGGCAGTTACCACACCCCATATATTGAGTTGTGCTGAATTAACATGATAAGCAAGTTCTTGCTAAATTCAAATTTGTAAAATTATGGACAGAACGTATATAATCATTGTTCGAGGCACACATAATTGTTCTATAACGCAGAACAAAATGACGACATAGTAGAACGAATTGCTTTTTGTCGCCCAAAATGATGACCGGCAATGAGTATGCCCCGCGGCGCGGCAGGGTGTACCCTTCGCCAAAAATAAAAGTAAAGACAACGGGACGTTCCATTTACCTCAATTTCAGGCAAATGAAATGTCCCGTTGCTTTACATAAAGCTGAGTTTTCATTACGTTGACCCATCAAAGATTTTGCTATTTTACAAAACATAAGTTCTAATTTAATATTATAAGCAGCTAATTTAGCTGAGAGAATTCGTTTTCCGGAAACGAACGATTTGTTTTAGCAAGGAGTAAAATATGTTCAAAAGCTATCTTGTTCACGGCGCATCCATTCTGAATGTGCTTGACGGAAAACGCGCAGTCAAGGATATTCTGGTGGAAAACGGCATCGTTTCCGCAATAGAAGATACCATTGTATTTCCCGCAGAAGAAATCATTGATGCATCCGGCCTAACCATTACCCCCGGCTGGGTAGATGACCATGCCCACTTCTATTACGATGCACCGGATAATATCGGCGTTGATCCTCAGCGGTACTTCCTGCCTTTTGGCGTTACTTATGCCATTGACCCCGGCAGCGCCGGTGCGGACAATTTCGATGATTTTCGTAAGTACGTTCGTTGGTCCACTGATTTAAAGTACAAGTCCTATCTTAACATTTCCCGTATCGGAGTTCCGATCTATGGTTATGAACTCACGGATATGAGTAACCTTGATGAAGATGCCTGCAAAGCCGCATTTCTCCGGCACAAAGACGAACTCATCGGCCTGAAAGTACGCATTACCAATAACATGTGTACCGATCCTTTAGGTGCGCTGCAATCCGTGCGTCGGATGTGCGATGAATTGGGTACTCATTTCTGTGTTCACGCTACCCGCTGCGCTCTGTCAACCGAGACTATCCTTAGTTATTTGAAAAAAGGCGATATGCTCACTCATAGTTTTGCCCGGACTGATTCCGGCATACTGGGCGAAGATAATGCCGTAAAAAACTGCGTATGGGAGGCCCGCAGGCGGGGCGTTATTTTTGATGTGGGGCACGGTATCAACAGCTTCACGTTCTCAACTGCGCAAAAAGCTATGGCGCAGGGATTCCAGGCGGACAGTCTGTCAACCGATTTACATATCTCCGATGTAAACGGGCCGGTATTTGATATGCCCACCACTATCTCAAAGTTTCTCGGTTTAGGCGTAAGTCTTGAGGAAGCGATCCGCATGGTTACGGTGAGTCCGGTGAAAAGACTTGGTCTGGCCGACAAATCTCTGGTTGTCACTGTCGGTGAACCTGCTGATTTTACCGCATTTGAATTAAAATCCGGCACGTTTGCTTATACCGACTGCGACAAGGCCGAATTAATTGGCGATACCCGTTTGAATTCCAGGTTTACTTGTGTCGGCAGTAAAATTTTTACCCCACGCCGCAGCCGTGAAGCTAATCGAAAAATCGGCGATGCTGCAACTGAAGATCGCCGGAAGGCCAGGGAAGCTTTTTGCAAAACCAGTTAAATGCCAAGCAGAAAAATTATATAAGGGGGAGGATACTCGTGTCTCAGTTGACTATCTGCATTATAATCTTTGCGTTCTCATTAATCAGCTACGCGCTGAACAAGATTCCAATGGGTCTGACTGCTCTGATTACCCTGGTTGCGCTGGTTTTGACTAATTGTTTGGACGCAGGCACAGCTCTTTCTGGATTCTCCAGCACCAGCACTGTCATCATCGTGGGCATGTTTGTTATATCCGCAGCACTTAACCGCACAAGTTTTGTTGACAAAATGTCTGAAGGTATTGTGAAAATCTGCGGTGGTTCTTTCAAACGAGCATATTTCGGTTATATAATTCTTGCAGCGCTGCTGACCAATTTTATTACCAGCCCCATGGTTGCTTTTAGCATTATATTTCCTTTGGCTACTACTATGTGTGAACAATTTGACGTTTCTCCTTCTAAAGTCCAGTTTCCGTTAGCCGTTGTCTGCATCGGCTGCTGTGCTATTCTTCCGTTTGGTTATGCGATCAATGCAACAGGCCAGTATAACGGTTTCCTGGAGGCTTATGGGTTCCAAAACATATCGATCAATCCTATTGACTTCACTATTGGCCGTCTGCCTCTGCTGTTTATAATTATTCTGTGGGCTTATTTTCTCGCTCCAAAATTTTCTCCAGATAAACCAATTGTACCTATTGCTAACAAGAGCATTGCCAAAGGTGAAAAAAAGCCTCTTAACAAATTCTCCGATATTGCGGGTCTCGTCATTTTCTTTGGTGTCATTTCCTGCCTGATTTTCGGCAAGCAGCTTGGTTTTACTTCTTGGAAAATTGTTATTATAGGTGCTCTTCTGACCGTATTGTGCAGAACTCTGACCGAAAAGGAAGCGTTCAGCGCGATTCCTCTTTCAATTGTTTTTATCTATGCCGGTGCTCTTGCCACCGCTAACGCATTGGGAGCTACAGGCGCGGGCGAGGTCGTCGGCAACTGGCTGGCCGGCATTGTCGGTGGGACTCACAACAACTACATACTGGGCGCGCTGTTCTTTATTGTTCCTTTTGTTGTTACCCAGTTCATGCTCAATCAGGGCGTTATGAACATTTTTGTTCCTATCTGCCTGTTGACCTGCCAGTCACTGGGAGCTAATCCGGTTGGCCTGTGTGTATTGATCACTGCTGCATGCCTGACCGCTTTTATGACGCCTATGGCCACTCCCGCAATCCCCATATGTATGGGCGCGGGCGGTTACGATATCAGGTCTCTGTTCAAACAGGGCTGGCTGATTTCCGTTTTACTGATGGTTGGCTATGTTTTCTACACCATGACCGTACTGCCGGCGTTTTGATGAACCGACTCAACCTTATACAGAGCATGCAGGAGCCGCCGAAAGGCGCCCCTGCATGCTCTGTATATTGAATTTGAGATTCTGCCCAATATGAGAGGAAATTGCCCGTACTTTGGGGAATTTCATAACTATTTATGCGAATAAGCACATGGGAGGTTACTATGACCATCACACAACTGCAATACTATAAAACTGTTTGCGATAACGGCAACATCAAAACAGCATCTCAATTGCTTCACATCTCACAGCCGGCAATTTCCAATGCTATCCGTGACCTGGAACAGGAGCTTCGCTTAAATCTTCTGGTACGGACCCCAAAAGGAACTTACCCCACAGAAGATGGCAGGACATTTCTGAAGTATACTAATGAGTTTCTTTCGCAATTTAATCGATTGAGCGAAATTGCAAAGGATATATCAAATTCCCACAACACTCTGAGCTGCGGCGTATCCCCAATGGTGGGCAGCTGTGTGCTTCCGCAGATTTATAATGATTTTCATAGTAAATATCCTGAGATAGATGTTAACATTACCACGGAAAAAGGATTGTTTCCGTTATATGAAATGCTTGAAAAAAACCAATTGGACGTTTTGCTGGTTCCCGGATTGGAAGTTCCGGCTTCGTTTGAAAAATATATTATACGGGAAGAACGGCTGATGTTCTGTATGCACTACAGCAATCCTCTCGCTTTACACAAGACGCTGACCCCGGCTGATATTGGAAATACGCCGCTGGTTGTTCTTCCGCACGGACATATACAATACGAGCTCGTGCACAACCTGTTCGGCAAATATGGTATTACACCGAATATCTTTCTGCGCACTAATCAGCTAAACGTAATCCGCAATTTTATCACAGCCGGAACCGCGGGCGGTTTTCTGTATGAGAGTTATTTGGCCGAAAGCGCCGATTCTGATAAAGTCGTTACATTTGATATCGGCATGCCGATCATTCCATTTTCGCTTGTATGGAAAAAAGGCGGGTATTTGTTTACCTCGGCACGAAAATTTATCAATTCCGTCAAAGAGCTTGCGCCGTCCCTAAACTCGGAGCTGTCAGGAACAGTTAAAACGGCGCCGTCGCCTGACTAAAAATTGATGGAGGACAATAAATGTGAAGGCTGACCCGGAAGGGTTCTCCTTCACGTTTATTTCTGATATGGGAAAACGCCGAGCATCATCTTTTAGGTTGGTATACGGCTGCATAAAGGATCTATTTGAGCCGGAAACTGGAAATTGCAGGACGATATATGATATACTATTGATAAGATGAGGCATAGGAGGGATGTATTATGCCGGAAACCATTAACTACCAGTCGATTCTGATCATTTCGGTTCTCGCATTTATTACGCCAATGGTTATCAACTCAATCAAAAAGGTAAAGATCCCCTATGTGGTGGGAGAAATATTAGTCGGTCTGATTGTGGGAAAAAGCTTTTTGAATGTCGTACATGACGATTCCTGGGTAATATTTTTATCGGATCTGGGTCTGGCTTACCTGATGTATTTAAGCGGTTTTGAAATTGATTTCAGCGAGTTTAAATCTAAGGATAACAAAAAGAAAAATTTGAAAATTCTTTTTATCTGCTTCATCATGTTTCTAATCTCCCTTATCATTTCCTAGATTATTTCATATTTGCTTTTTAGATTTGGGCTTATACAAAATACACTGTTTTTTAC
>JBFWIW010000054.1:11355-21203 GCA_050253535.1 Oscillospiraceae bacterium | reverse complement strand
GCGTGATTTTCGCTGTGTCGCCTTCGGTCGCTTTGAGTTCCTTGCGGTATGCGAGAATCTTGCCCGCGTCGAACGAGAAGTGGTTTGTGAGCTGTGCCATTGAGGACAGGGACTCCGTCATGGACTTTGCGATCGCGCGGCGGATACCGGAGAATTTAACATCCTCGTATTCCGGTTCTGCGGGTGCTGCCGGAGCCGCCGGAGCCGCTGCCGCCGTCTGAGCCGCCGCAGCCTTGGCGGGTACGCCTTCCTCCATCAGGCGGCGAACATCTCTCTCAATGATTCTGCCGTCCGGCCCTGTCGGTGCGGCAAGCGAAACATCCATGCCGCTTCTCTCGGCAAGGCCCTTCGCCCTCGGAGAAGCGTGGACGGCGCCGTCCGACGAAGCCGTCTGCTGTACCTCTACCTGTACCGTAGCGGCAGGCGCTTCAGCTGCCGGAGCCGCAAGTGCTTCAGCCGCCGGAGCGGTGCTCTCGGCTCCCGCGGGACGCAGAGCGGATATGTCCTCACCGGGTGTGCCGACCGCACAGACGTTTACGAGGCAGGGAACCTCGTCACCCTTCTGATAGAAAATTTCGAGGATCTCGCCGGCCGCCGTGGATTCGCACTCGAACACGGCCTTGTCGGTCTCATAACTGAAAAGGATGTCGCCGACCGACACCTTGTCCCCGACTTTTTTGAACCATTCTCCGATGATACAAGATTCAACCGTTATGCCCGCCTTGGGCATGAGAATACCTTCTGCCATATTTGTCACTCCTGTCTGGATTATTTAAAGTAAGCTAAAAATAAGCTGTGCCGGACTCGATATTGTTTTATGTTGTATTGTGACCGTTTTTATTCTAGTCCTCTTAATCCCAAATGTCAATCGTCACTTCGCTTTTTTTAGCTTAATATTTGTGCTATTTTATGTGGTTTTTTCTTTTTTTAATGCTTAGCCATTTTCAATGCTGTCTTAACGGCCCAAGTAAGCTTCCTACACAAATTTTGTTTAAATCTGAAATATTTTACGCACACCGTCATTATTCGTCCTTTTGCGCACCATATGTAGTGTATTATGACAATAATTATACAACATGTGCCATCGCAAACATACGGCGCGAAAGGAGAGGATAATTGTGCCGCATTTCAAAAAGCATAGTCTTTATGAAACAAACCGGATAGTCTATCTGCCGGTCTCCGATATCCAGCCAAATCCGGCGCAGCCGAGACGTCAATTTGACCCGGACGCCTTGCATGAGCTCGCCTCCAGCATTTCCGTATACGGCGTATTGCAGCCGCTTACCGTGCGGCATTGCGGGAGAACATTTGAACTTGTCGCAGGGGAGCGCCGGCTCAGAGCGGCAAAACTTGCCGGACTCCATGAGGTCCCCTGTATTATTCTCGACGTTGACACATCAGAGTCTTCTGTCCTGGCCCTTATCGAAAACCTGCACCGCCGCGACCTCGACTTCATTGAGGAAGCGGAGGGCCTCTCCCGTCTTATAAGACTCTATGGGCTAAGCCAGGAGGAGGCTGCGAAGAAAATAGGCAAATCGCAGTCGGCAGTTGCAAATAAGCTGCGTATTTTAAAGCTCCCCGGCGAAATACTATACATAATAAAAGAAGCAGGTCTCACCGAACGCCACGCCAGGGCGCTTCTGCGTCTGGAGACCGATGAGGAACGCATCGATGCCTTGCGGGAAATAATAAAAGAGGGCTTGAACGTTGCAAAGGCGGAGGAGTACATAGATTCGCTAATAAACAAAAAAGATGAGCCGGAACCGGCTAAAAAGCCTGTCCGACCCATATATGTGCTTAAGGACGTACGCCTGTTTCTGAACACGGTAAACCGCGGAATGAACATCATGAAGCAGTCCGGAATAGCCGCCGAATATGGTAAGAACGAGACGGACACCGACATAGTACTCACGATAAAGATACCCAAGGGCGGTGTGAGGGCTTGAGCTTTTGGTTAATGGTTACCAAAGTTTCCTGATAATGCCCTAGTAAAAACATCAGAACTTCCGCCATGCACGGCGGAAGTAAAGTCAAAATCCATCATTTCCGGCGATACGCGGCGGTAATGACGCTTCTCATTAAGGATTCCGCTGAGAAGCCTTAATGCAATCTAATTATCGGCATAGCCCTTCGGGCTTTACCGATACGAGCTACGCCTCCGGCTCGCCCAGCTTTTGTAAAACTTCCCTAAAGTAGTCTGGAAGCACCGTCGTTAGCGTCACCCATTCCCCCGTCGCCGGGTGAAGAAATCTGAGCTCCCTTGCGTGCAGACACTGACCGGAGAGTCCCTTTTCCGGTTTTTTACGCCCGTAAACAAGGTCACCCAGAACCGGGTGGCCGATATGGGCCATATGGACTCTTATCTGGTGCGTCCGGCCGGTTTCCAGAGTGCAGCGGACATGCGTATAGCCGTTATAGCGAGCTATGACCTCATAATGCGTCACAGCCTCGCGCGAATTCGTTTTTGTAACAGTCTGGCGCTTTCTGTCCGTCGGATGGCGGCCTATTGGAGCATCGACAGTGCCTTTATCGTCTCTTACCCTGCCGCAGACCACCGCCTCGTAAACCCTCGCAAGCGTGTGGCCGGTCAGCTGAGCGGCCAGCGCACGGTGGGCGGCATCGTTTTTTGCAGCGATGATGAGCCCCGATGTATCCTTGTCTATCCTGTGAACTATTCCGGGACGTATCTCACCGTTTATACCGGAGAGGCTATCTCCGCAGTGGTGTATAAGGGCATTGACGAGAGTCCCGTCCGCGTGGCCCGGCGCCGGATGTACAACCATCCCCCGCGCCTTGTTCACGACGACAACGTCACTGTCCTCATACACGATGTCGAGCGGCAGATCCTGAGCCGCGAGACTTAATTCCTTGAGCTCGGGGAGCGTCACTTCAAACTTTTCACCCGCAGTGGTTCTGTGGTTTTTCTTTACCTGTTTGCCGCAGAGCGTCACCGCGCCTTCTTCTATGATCTTCTGTGCGCCGCTCCGCGAGACTCCGGTTAGACTCTCGGCCAGAAGGACGTCCAGCCGCTTTCCTGTTTCTGTCGCTTCAACAAGAGCCATGGGTTTCGTCTTCCTCCGCGGTCTTTGTCTCTTCCGGCCGTGTATTTGAATCTTTGTCCGATTCCAGCCGCTGCAGCTCCGGCATCCTGCCGTGCGGTTTTGCTTTCGCCGTCCTGAGCCTGATCTCCTTTTCTTTTTTCCCAGACCAGACAAAATAGCATATGCAGAAAACGATACCCCCGCAGACTATGAAGCAGTCTGCGACATTAAAAATGGCAAAATTAATAAAGTCGGTCTGAAACATGTCTACAACATAACCCAGACGCGCCCTGTCAATAGCGTTGCCGACGGCGCCGCCCAAAACGGCGGCTATCGCGACCTTTCCGAGTATGCTCTTCATCTCCGTTTTAAACAGGAAGATTATTATGCCAGCAACACACACAGCCGTTATACCCAGAAGCACCCAACGCATTCCCTCCATCATATTGAAGGACGCGCCCGTGTTTTGTATATTAGTCAGATGTATGATGCCGGGTATGAGCTCTTTGTCTCCGTAAAACGGAATATTATTCACGATCCAGTATTTGAAAAACTGGTCCAAACCGGCGACTACCGCCGCGAGCAGTAAATACAGCATCACTTTCCTCCTGTCTTAAAATCCGAAAAAGGGCGGCCGGGGCCGCCCTTTCAACTTGTCGTAACCACCTGTAAAGCGCAAGAATCGCCGAAGTATTTCCGGCAACATCCGCCATTTGGAGCCGCCGAAAAGCGTGACGCAGGCGGGATTCACTTCCGCCCAGGATGTCGAGTCAAATAGCCCCCCGCTCGACTGAAGTCACGTGGAGACTTATTATTTTAGAGCCTCAATGCACCTGGGACAGAGCTGGGGGTGTTCTGCGCTCTCGCCGACATGCTCGTTATGGCTCCAGCAGCGGACGCATTTTGGCGCTTTGGAAGGGGCAACCTTCACCGTAACGCCCGGGAAATCTCCGCCCTTATACCCCTCCCCGTCGCCGTAAACAACATTTGTCTTGGACGTAATGAAGAGAGTATCGAATTCCTGAGCTGCGATTTTGGAAAATTCCTCTTTCGCCCCGTCGGAGACATAGAGCGTTATCTCCGCATCGAGTGGCTTACCAATGATCTTCTCGCCTCTGGCGAACTCCAGCGCCTTGTTGACATCGCCGCGCAGGGCAAGGCTCATGTTCCAATATTTCTCCTCTTCCGGGGAAATAATCCACTCCTTGTGCAGCGCCGGCATGTCGTTCAACATAACGTGCTCGGGATTCGCGCCTTCATGGTGCGGCATGGCGATCCATATCTCATTGGACGTAAAAGCAAGAATCGGAGCCAAGAGTCTCACCATTGCGTCAAGGACGACATAGATGACCGTCTGACCGCTTTTTCTCTTTAGACTGTCCTTACCCTCGCAATAAAGCCTGTCCTTCAATATATCAAGGTAGAAGTTCGACATCTCCACGACACAGAAATTGTGGATCGCGTGGATTACGGTGTGGAACTCGTATTGCTCATAGGAATCCAGACACTTTTCAACAAGCCTGCGCAGTCTTGCGAGCGCCCATTTGTCCACCGGCAGCATGTCGGCAAAGTCCACCATGTTATTGGGGTCGAAGCCTTCAAGGTTTCCTAGTATATATCTCGACGTGTTCCTTATTTTCAGGTAAGTCTCCGAGAGCTGCTTGAATATCCCCTCGGAACAGCGCATGTCGACACGGTAGTCGGATGATGCCGCCCAAAGGCGCAGAATGTCAGCACCGTATTTGGGGATGATCTCCTCCGGATATACACCGTTTCCGAGAGATTTGTGCATGGCCTTACCTTCTCCGTCGACTGTCCAGCCATGGGTGAGCACAGCCCTGTACGGCGCCGTGCCGCGGAGCGCGACGGATGTGAGAAGAGAGGACTGGAACCAGCCGCGGTACTGATCCGCGCCTTCCAAATACAGATCCGCCGGCCAGCAACCGGGGGCATTGAGTTCCATTGAGGCGATATGCGTTGATCCGGAGTCAAACCAACCGTCAAGCGTATCCGTTTCTTTATTGAAGTGTACCCCGCCGCAGTGCGGGCAGACGAAGCCCTTCGGGAGAATCTCGGAGGCGTCCATCTCAAACCAGGCATTCGACCCCTTTTTGGCGAAGACCTTTGATACCGCCTCTATGCTATCCGGCGTACAGACGGGCTTATTACAATCCTCACAATAGAAAACCGGGATGGGAAGACCCCAGTGGCGCTGGCGGGATATACACCAGTCGGCGCGCTCGCGCACCATTGCGACTATTCGGTCATAACCCCACTCAGGCATCCAGCGCACCTTTCCGCAGGCTGCTACAGCCTCGTCCTTGAAGGCGTCCACTGAGCAGAACCACTGGTCGGTCGCGCGGTAGACTATGGGACTCTTGCAGCGCCAGCAGTGCGGATACTGGTGGATTATCGTCTCGGAGGCGAGAAGCGCCCCACAGTCCTTGAGATCATTATATATTACTTCGTTAGCAGCGGAATATTTAAGCCCCTCATATTTTCCGGCCTCGGCGTTCATATAGCCGCGGTCGTCCACGGGGACGATGATTCCTATTTTGGTGAGGCCCGCCGCGTCATATTTACGGCAAACTTCATAGTCCTCCTGACCGTGGCCGGGAGCTGTGTGTACGCAGCCCGTACCGGCGTCCAGCGTGACATGGTCGCCCAGAATTATTATGCTGTCCCTGTCATACAGGGGGTGCTTTGCGCGCATGAACTCGAACTCTTTGCCGCTCATCTCGGTGAGTATCTCAAAACTCTCAATATTTCCAGCCTTTTTGACACTCTCCATGAGGTCGCGCGCGATGATATAGACCTCTCCAGACGGGGTCTTCGCGAGAACATAGTCCAGATCAGCGTTTAAGCAGATGGCGAGGTTACCGGGTATGGTCCATGTTGTCGTCGTCCAGATGACGAAATAGGTCTTGGAGAGATCCGCGTACTTTGCGAGCTTGCCCTTGTCATCCTCAATTCTGAATTTTACATAGATGGACTTACACTCGTCGTCCGAGTATTCAATCTCAGCCTCCGCAAGTGCCGTCTCATCCTGCGCGCACCAGTAAACAGGCTTTTTTCCCTTGTAGATATAGCCCTTCTCGAACATTTTTCCGAACACTTTGACTTCCTCGGCCTCAAACTCCGGCTTCATAGTGAGATAGGGCCTGTCCCAATCGCCCAGAACGCCCAGACGTTTGAACTGCTCCATCTGTATGCCCACGTATTTCTGCGCAAACTCCTTACAGGCGTTTCGAAAATCTGGAATGGACATTTTCTTCCTGTCCAACTTGTTCTGCTTGATTATGGCGCTCTCTATCGGCATGCCGTGGTTATCCCATCCGGGAGTATACGGCGCCTGAAAGCCGCTCATATTCTTATAGCGCACAATAAAGTCCTTTATGCACTTGTTCAGCGCAGTACCCATGTGAATATGACCATTACTGAAAGGAGGGCCGTCATGCAGAATAAAAGATGGTTTCCCCTCGTTTCTGGCCACCATCTTTCCGTACAGGTTCATGCCGTACCAATCCGACAGCATGTCCGGCTCGCGTTTCGGAAGCCCCGCGCGCATCGGGAAGTCTGTCTTCGGCAAATTTATCGTTGCGTTATAATCCTGAGCCATCTCTCTTTGTTTCTCCTCTTTTTTCAGGCTGTCCCGAGAGGAAACATTTCCTTTCGGGACAGCCCCTTTTTCTTGTTTATTCTTCTCCGTCGTAATTTTTTCCGAACTTGAGATCTTTAAAATCGAATTTCGGCCTCGGGGTCAGAGGCTCGTCGTCCTCTTCTTCGTCTGTCGTTTTGACGGGCCTGAAGAGCTTTGTCGGCCTGCCCTCATCGTCATATTTTCCGTCAGCATCCGGTTTATTATCCTCGGCATCTTCCTCGGCTACGAGCTTTGAGACGACCTCATCAATCTGCTTAGCCGTGTCTAATATCTCGCCCTCTTTGGCAGCGGCGTCCTCCCCGGGAGCGGGAGACGGTTTTTCGAGCTCCGGCTGCGGCTCGGGTATTAGCCCGTCAAGCTTTACCAGAAACTCCTCATGATTTGTGATGATCTGGCGGGAGGCCCGTACAAACTCGCGCGTCTTTTCCTTTGCCGCGCTCAGCCTGAATTCCTCGAGCTCGACCTCTTTTGCGAGGTCGGTCATCTTACTCTTCATCATATTTTCGGCATCCTCGAGCATTGTGTGTTTTTTCTGCTCGGCCTCTTTCAGGAGATCGTTGCCCATCTTCTGCGCCGTAAGGAGTGCCATACGCATGGAGTCCTCCGTGGAACGGTATTCCTCCACCTTTTCGACCAAAACCTTTATTTTGCTTTTCAAAATCGCGTTTTCTTTATATAGAGCAGAGTAATCCTCCGTCAGCGCCTCAAGAAAATCGTCAACGGCAGTCATATCATAACCGCCGAATACCGCCTTTGTAAATTCCTTGTTCTGGATATCCTGGGGTGTGTACATTATCCCTCAATCCTTTCTGCTGTAAGGTAAGCTGTTAAAAATAAAGCCCGTTGTTCTCAAGCTCGTCTATAAGGTCACCGAGAAGGTCAACGTTATACGGCGTTATAATATAGGTGTTCACCGCCACTTTCTTTATCTTGCCGTCCTGCGCATAGGCGACGCCGCTCAAAAAGTCGACGAGGCGGCGGGCGATATCTTTGTTGGTCTGCTCAAGGTTAAGGACCACAGTATGTTTTTCCCTGAGATGATCGGCGATCTCCGCCGCGTTCTCAAAGCGCTCCGGCTTTACAAGCACTACCTGCAGCTGGGTTGTAGCATGTATGTTTACGACCTTATTTCCTTCCCGCCTCTCCTCAAAACCACCGTATGTGCTGCGCCCGATGGCAGGTGACGGCGCTTTCGGCGTAACGGGTATCTTTTCCGGCGCTTTCGGGGTGAAATCTTCAAATTCATCGTCATCATCGTCATAAGGCCGCGTTAGTTTTTTAAGCTCGTCCAAAAATCCCATATATCTCACCCTCCGGCAAATTATTGTTTAAGATGTACTCAAACATCACTGCTGCTTCGCGGGGTAAGCCCGCTCTCCAAATATGGCTGAACCGACGCGAACCATATTCGCGCCGGCAAGTATCGCTTCTTCAAAATCGTCGCTCATGCCCATGGACAGAATTTTCATGCTGACATTATCGTATTTTTTTGCTTCTGTGTCAACAAAAAGCTTTCTCATCTCTTCAAAATAATTCCGCGCTTTAATTGTCGACTCGCCGGCAGGCGGTATCGCCATCAGTCCCTTTACCGAAACGCCTGACAGTTCCGACGCAAAAGCCAGTATTTCCGGGAGCCTTTCGGCCATTACTCCGGACTTCGATTCCTCCCTGCCTATGTTAACTTCAATAAGTATATCCTGCGTTATTCCTTCCGATACGGCCCGCTTTGCTATCGCCTCCATAAGCTCTGATGAGTCGACCGACTGAATCAGGCTGCACAGGCCGACTACATTTCTCACCTTGTTTTTCTGGAGGCTTCCTATCATGTGAATCTCGGCACCTTTATAAGCGCCCAGCCGGGTTTTTTCCAACATTTCCTGCACACGATTCTCTCCAAAGACGAGTATACCGGCTCCAAACGCCTCGCGCACTCTTTCGGCGGAATTCATCTTCGATGCGGCAACCAGAATTATATCCTCCGCGCTCCTTCCGGAGCGGACCGCCGCCCTCCAGACTCTCTCCCGCACCTCTTTTACACTTTCTGCTATGCTCATGCTGACCTCCCACGCACCTGCGCT
Source organism: Oscillospiraceae bacterium (assembly GCA_050253535.1). GTDB lineage: Bacteria > Bacillota > Clostridia > Oscillospirales > Oscillospiraceae > JBFWIW01. The sequence continues at coordinate 12,423 of JBFWIW010000054.1, read as the reverse complement.
CTAAACATTATATAGAAAGCCTCCCCTGTACGGGAGGTGAATTCATTGCGGCAGCCGCGAAAGCGGCGGGCAAGTTTGTTTTATGCAAACTTACATCAATTTCGCTTCCCGCCGCTGGCGGGGATAAATCGGGACATTAATTTTGATAGTATAAACACTTTCAAACTATCGCACCACCTTACCGTCATAGAGGCCGTTTGCTTTGACGATGATCTCCGCGCTCTCGTTCAAAAGGCCGCCGCTTTTACTCCCTGTTATGTAACAATCATCGATTTCACCGGTTATGGTAACGTCGACCCGCTGCGCCTGAAGCCCGGAGAGTACATATACATATTTCTGCCCGTTCTCGTCGACATGCATGGCCTCCTTAGGGACAAGTATGCCCGTCACTGTCTCGAATTCAACAGTCGCCGAAACGGTCCTCACGCCTGCTATGTCTGATATAGCCATGCCCGAAGAAAAAACCACAACACACCTGCCGCCCGCATCCATGCCTACGCTCTCTACATTCATCCTGAGTGTACCGTTATACTCCCCAAAAAAGGCCAGTTCCGCGCTGTCGGAGAGTATTTTTGCATCCTCCGTGTCCATGATGGCGGCATAATACCATTTTATACCAGTTATCAGTTTCCCCAGGCTATTCTTGCTTAACTTGTTAGAATCAGTAAATATTGCGACGAGCGACGTAGGCGTTAGGTTTTTTATGTCCTCAGGCCCAACATTCTCAAAGCCGTCCATCACCGATGAAAATACGCCCGGCATCGCTGCCGTCATAGATACCGTATCGGTACTGGAGTCGCTCGCCAGCCTGTCCAGCTTTGCTTCCATGGTATCCAGTTCATCCCGAAGCTCTTCATCAGTGTACTGTGTTCTGCTGCGGAACACATAGGCATCCACATTCGAACATATTTCATCTATAGAGGAAAGATCGCTGCTTTTCACCGCGTAGGAGAGCATCTCAACGCTGCTTGCAGCCGCGGCGTCCATTGACTCTTCGGAATCGTCATCCATCAGCATTGTCTCAATCTGTGAAATTTTGAGTTCTGTCTCACGCATTTCGGATGCCCG
>JBFWIW010000054.1:1669-11255 GCA_050253535.1 Oscillospiraceae bacterium | reverse complement strand
TCATATTGGCCGTCCTTTCGTAAGGCGGCCGCCGGAAATCATTAACCCGGTTGTAACACATTCGGCCGTCTTTTTCAAATTATTTCTGTTCTCGGACAGTCCATCGTTTTACCTCGAAACCTGTCCGGACGGCTATATTATACCAGTTTTTTCCAAAAACGCTGTCGAATCCCGTACCCCCACCCCGAAATCCGCTTCTCTGTTCCAGAGTATCCAGTGCAGCTCTTTGTCGCGGCCAAGCCATGAAATCTGCCGTTTCGCGTATCTGCGCGACTCCGTTTTTATCTCATGGACGGCTTCCATAAGACTTTCCTCCCCGCTTATCGCAGAAACGAGTTCCTTATAGCCGATGGCCTGCATTGCGGTGCAGAAGGGAGGAACTCCCATACTCAGGAGCATTTTTACTTCGTCCGTAAGCCCCGCTTTCATCATTTTATCGACCCTGCAGTCTATACGGGCATATAGATCCGCCCGCTGCAAAAAATTCAGCGCGATCCGGCAGGTTTCGTACCTCGGCGGGATGGCCATCGTCTCAACATTGTGCCGGGATGCGGTTTTCCCTGTCGCGCGGTATATCTCAAAAGCTCTCACTATACGCTTTTTGTCGTTTGAATGGAATTTTGCGGCGCTCTCCGGATCGAACTCCGCAAGACGTTTTTTCATCTCTTCACCGCCGATGCGGTCATACAATTCAGATATTTCACGGCGCAGCCCTGTGTCGGCTCCGCTCTCTGCAAAACTCCTGCCTGATATCAGCGATTCAATATACAGGCCCGTACCGCCGACAATAACGGGCATCTTCCCACGCGAGAGTATGTCATCGATACATTTAGACGCTTCCTCAACATACCGCGCCACCGAATAACTCTCAAAGGGTTCTGCCACATCTATCATGTGGTGCGGCACGCCCTCCGTCTCGTTCACGGTAGGTTTCGCCGTCCCTATGTCCATATGTTTGTAAATCTGCATAGAATCGGCGCTCACGACCTCACCGCCGATAAGCTTTGAGAGCACGACACCCAGCTTCGTCTTGCCCGTCGCTGTCGGTCCGGTTATAACGACTGCTTTTGGTGGCATGACATCATATCCTTTTAAAATTCTTGTTCAAAATCTCGCGCGTGAGCTCCAGCGCCACGGGTCTCCCATGCGGGCAGAATTTCACGTCATCCTCAATCACGGCCTCTACAACAGCGCGCATCTCCGCCAATTCAGAACTCCTGCCCGCCTTTATGGCCGCCTTGCATGCTACGGAAGCGAGGATCCCGTCCTTTACGTCGGAGGCGTCCACTCTCCCCGTAAGGGCAAGCTTTTCACAAACCGCGTCCAGCATGGCGCGGACATCTCCGGTGTCAACCTCCGCAGGAGCCTCGCGCAAAATTACACTTGAGCCGCCGAACTCCTCTATCTCAAACCCCAGCGAACGCAATAACTCAGCATTTTCCAGGAGCAGCACCGCTTCCTCGGGGTCCATGTCGCAGACTACAGGCACAGCAAATATCTGCGGCATTACGTCCCCCTCTTCAGCCTTTAGCCTGTCAAATATGACCCGCTCATGGGCTGCGTGTTTGTCTATGAGTATTAGCGTATCCCCTTTTTCTGCGATTATATAGGTTGACAGCGCCTCGCCGATTATTTTATACGGTTCGTGGGCTTCCCTCATTTCGGGCACCTGAGCATTCTCTTCCGGCAGGTCAAGCCTTGTCTGATAATTAATTTTTGTTCTGTCGTGCACAGGAGAAAAACCGGTTTTCTGTGGTCTCGCCGCAATCGAGGTTTTAAACCCGCCGCCGGAGTATCTGCTTTTAAAAGTATCGGCTGTCATGGTCTTGTAAAATGTGTCGCCCTTATAAGGGGCGGTGTCGGGCGCCGCCGAACCCGTTTTCCGCGAGGCGTACACCGGTGAATCGGGAACTGGAGTATGCGCCATCAACGCTCCGGTGTCATCGGGGAGTTTTAGCTTCTCGCGTTTTACCTCCCCGCCGAGGGCGGAAAGCCCTGCATAATAGACACTGTCGAAAACTCGCTTTTCATTTAAAAATTTGACCTCTGTCTTTGTCGGGTGCACGTTCACATCAAGGGAGGCGCAGCTCATCGTGATATACAATACGCATGCAGGAAACCGCCCCGTCAAAAGCGAATTCTTATACGCCTGTTCAAGCGCTGCTTGAAGCGTCTTCGATCTTATAAAGCGTCCGTTCACGAAAAAAAACTGGTTTGCGCGATTCCCCTTTACCCGCGCGGGCGTGGATATAAAGCCTGAGACCCTGACGCCTTCCACTTCAGCATGCACTTCAATGAGGCTTGAGGCAAATTCGCGGCCGAGAAGGCTGTATATACACGACTCCGGTATCCCGTCCCCCGGCGTATGATACTCTTCTTTTCCGTCCTTAATATACCTGACCGATATCTCCGGATGGGAGAGGGCACATCTCAGAACGGCGGACGAGACGTTCATCCCCTCCGCCCTGTCGTTTTTCATAAATTTGAGTCTGGCAGGCGTGTTGAAAAAGACGTCGCGAACGATCATAGTCGTACCGTCAGGGCAGCCGACGGGCGATTTATCCAATACCTGCCCGCCCTCGACGACGATGCGCGTCCCCTCTCCGGCCCCGGCCTCGCATGTGAGAAGCTCCACGCGCGACACCGCGGCTATGGCGGCGAGAGCCTCTCCCCGAAAACCCAGCGTACCTATGGCCTCAAGTCCGCGCTCATCCCGCAGTTTGCTTGTCGCATGGCGCAAAAACGCCGTCTCCGCATCCTCAGGAGACATTCCGCAGCCATTGTCGGTCACCCTCATATAGGTCATACCGCCATTTTTAATCTCCACGGTGAGGGCTGTCGCTCCCGCGTCTATTGCGTTTTCCATGAGTTCCTTTATGACGGAGCCAGGCCGTTCGACCACCTCGCCGGCGGCGATGAGATCCGCCACATGCGGTAAAAGCACATTAATCCTGTTCATATTTATGACCATTCCTATCACTGTACCAAGCGCACAAAATGACCATGAAGAGGAGTGGCCATAATTGTGCATGTGTTGCGGCTGCCCGCTTGCGGGCAAACAATACGTATATCAAATCCGGAAAGTATAAAACTTGTTTCAAACTTACCTCACGCGGTCTTGTACACTCTTAAAAGTCCCTTGACGTTCACAGGATCGACGTCCATTACAGCGATATCGCCGACCGTACAGTCTATCTTCGTGACGTCCACTATTGTGTGCATCATTCCGATATCACCCAAAACTCTCGCCTTTTGCGAGCCAAATTTCACATACCTGCGGCGCCGTTGGCTTTTCAGCATTTCAAAGAAGGAGTGATCCTCCTGCTGCGTTACTCCGAAGCCGTGGTAGTAACCGACAGAGAGAACAGCGAGCTTTGTCGGGCTTTTCAGAATGATGTTCCCGCCGATCCTGTGCCCCTTTGGGAACCAACCGACTTCCTCCAGTCCCGCCTCAATATATCCCACCTTGTGGAGTCCGGGTATGCTCTTCCCGGCGACACGGCCGGAGAGTGCGGTTCCGACTCTGACGGCGTCCATCCTGCCGAAATCATATCTGAAGAGCGCCGCCGAATCGCACGCGTGCACGGCGCCGACATCGTAACCCATGGATATAAGCTTGTCCAGCACTTCATTAAACATATCGAGCTGTGAGAGGGTTATTTTTTTGCTTTTCCACGAGGCCGAAAACGTCGTGAACATCCCGACGACGGCGAGGTTTGGCATATATTTGTAAATTGCGGCTATCTTATCCGTCTCCGCAGGCATAAAGCCATATCTTCCGAGCCCGGTATCGATCTTCACCTGCACCTCGCAGACTGTCTTTCTTGCCTCGGCTATCCCATTTATCGCGACGGCCGCGTCGTATGAACCGACTGTACAGATGACGTTTAAATCTATTAGCTGCTCAAGTTCATTGCTGTCCGCCGTACTGCGGAGCATCATTATCCGTTCCTCCTCGAAACTGTTTTTGCGGAGTACTGCCGCATCCTTCTGATCCGATACCGCAAAATGGCGTATACCCTCATCCCTCAGGAGTCTTGCCGTTTCGAGAAGGCCCATACCAAAAGCGTCTCCGGAGAGGTCTGCATATATAGCAGCTCCGTCTGCCCTCTCTTTAACGGCCTGAAGATTACTTTTTATAACCCTTTTGTCTATGACGAGGTTCTTCATCGGCGTTCTCCTTTTTATGTCTTTCGCACCGGAGCGCATTATCTGCCCTAATTTTACAATTATACATTATAGCCGTTGTAAATGCCATAATAAAATGATAAAATATACAAATCATTTGTTTCCGGAGGAAAATGTGAGCAGTAACAGATATGAAATACCGCCGGAGGAAGTCGAAAAACAGTGGGCGCACATGTCCGCCGTAAAAGCGCATAACTCCTCCCTGGCGAAAGCTCCTCTGGCTTTTGTCGACACTTACGGCTGCCAGCAGAACGAGGCGGACAGCGAAAAGCTGCGCGGCATGCTGCGCGAGATGGGCTATGAGTTTACCCGCTCCGAGAGTGCGGCAGACGTCATCGTGATAAACACCTGCGCCGTAAGAGAGCACGCCGAGATGCGCGTACTCGGCAACGTCGGCGCTCTCACACATACAAAACGGGCCAATCCGAACCAGATTATCGCCCTCTGCGGCTGCATGGTCCAGCAGCCGGCGATGGCAGAGAGAATAAGAAAATCATACCGCCATATCGATCTTGTCTTCGGGCCTCACGCTCTGTGGCGCTTTCCCGAATTTTTAGAGCGTACACTCTCCGAACGCGGGCGAATATTTTCCGTCTCCGATGATCCGGGCTCGATAGCAGAGGGACTCCCCTCCCTGCGGGATGGCGGTGTCAAGGCGTGGCTATCGATAATGTACGGCTGCAACAACTTCTGTTCCTACTGTATCGTCCCCTATGTCCGGGGAAGGGAGCGGAGCCGTAACCCCGAAACCATTATAAAAGATGCAAAAAAGCTCATCGCCGAGGGCTGCCGCGACATAACACTTCTTGGGCAGAACGTCAATTCCTACGGACTCGACCTCGATGCCGGCGCCGACTTTTCGGAGCTTTTAAAGAGAATAAACGCCATCGACGGGGAATTTCTGATCCGTTTCATGACGAGCCACCCCAAGGATGCCACCGAACGGCTTTTTGAGACCATGGCAAGATGTGAAAAGGTCGCTCCGCATATCCATCTCCCGTTCCAGGCGGGAAGCGACCACATACTCTCCGCCATGAACCGCAGATATACCAAAGAGGGCTACCTCGGTCTTGTGAGCCTCGCTCGGCGTTACATGCCGGACATTGTTTTAACCAGCGACGTTATAGTCGGCTTTCCCGGCGAGACAGAAGAGGACTTTTTCCAGACGCTCGACGTGATAAAAACGGCGCGGTTCGATGCGCTCTTCACCTTCATCTATTCCCGCCGCGCAGGCACTCCGGCGGCTTCCTTGCCGGACCCCGCCTCAAAGGAGGAGAAACAGGCGAGATTCGACCGGCTGCTCAAACTGCAGAACGCGATATCGGAGGAAAAACACGCCGCCTATGTCGGCACGGTTCAGCGTGTCCTCGTTGACGGATTATCAGACGATGTGCGCTATCCGATGACAGCAAGAACAGGCGGAGGCAGGCTGGTACACCTGTCCGGAAGCGAAAAAGCTGTCGGCAGCTTTGCCGAAGCTGAAATAACCGGCAGCAGCACCTGGGCGCTCTTCGGACAAATAACTTAAATAGATTTTCTTTACATTCATGTCGCGGTTCCTCCTCACCTGAGACGGGAACCGAAACTGATGCAGGTTTGATAAATTCGCCCCATGCGCCAATTGCTCTCCGCTGACGCCTTTGCAGCAATCTATGCGCAATATGACCTGCCTTACACGGGATGGTTGCAGTACCTTATGGCGTATGGGGGTTTATATAATAAAAGGAGAATAAAACATGCTTGAAAATCTCTACTATACTTTTTTAGCCGTTATCATCCCTGCCATATATCTCGTTTTCGGCATCGTCTTCATGGCGAAGGTTCCTCCGCTCGGCTCATCAATGGGTATAAAGACAAAAATGACTACACGCAACAAAAAGACGTGGGAGGCAGGGCACAAATTCGCGGCCCGGCTCTTCATTGTCTACGCCATAATACTGGGAGTTCTGTGCGCCGCATGGCTTATTATACCGTGGGGAGACAGGCGTGCCCTCGTATTCTGGTGTTATGTCATCATCGAATTTATTTCTTTGCTCAGCCTCGTTCCTCTCATAAACAGGCATATTAAGACGAAGCTCAACCTGAAGTGGGTCAAGTGAAAAACACACTCATCACCTTATGGCCCTGTCCCGATACCCGAATATCAAAGGATGTGACCGGAAATGGCTGAAATAACGCCAATGATGCATCAGTATCTCAGAATAAAGGAACAGCATTCCGACTGCATCCTTTTTTTCCGCCTCGGCGACTTTTACGAGATGTTCAACGACGACGCACGCCTAGCCTCAAAGGAGCTCGATCTGACGTTGACAACGCGTGACCGCTCAAAAGAGGACCCTGAGGAACGGGTGCCGATGTGCGGCATTCCGTACCACTCGTCGGAGGCATACATAGCGAGACTCATAGCGAAGGGTTACAAGGTCGCCATCTGCGAGCAGACAGAGGACCCGGCCCTCGCAAAAGGGCTCGTCGACCGCGAAGTCATAAGGATAGTTACCCCCGGTACAGTCATAGATTCCTCAATGCTTGAGGAAGGCCGCTCGAATTACATATGTTCCGTCTCAATATCGCCCGACGGCTCAGCCGTATGCTTTGCAGATATCTCTACGGGCGAGATATGCGCGACCTCCGCAGCCGATACGGCGCATATAATAAACGAGATAGGCCGTTTCTCTCCCGCCGAAACCGTTCTGGATGATGGCGCGGAAAGCAGCACCGGGCTCCGCTCTTTTCTCAGGGAACGGATAGGCTGTCTAACGGAGATTTCTCCCGAGCGATTTAATTATGAGCAGTCTGTCACACGCATCTGTGAGCAGTTCAAGGTGCAGAGCGTGGACTGCCTCGGGCTCGGAGAAGACCGTGCCGCGGTATCTTGCGTCGGTGCGCTGCTCTCATATCTGAAGGACACCCAAAAAACTGATCTCTCCCATATAAACAGCCTCGATTTTTACTCAGAGGGGAGATATATGGAGCTCGACATACAGACGATCCGCAGCCTCGAGCTCGCAATGAGCCTACGCTCCGGCGAAAAGAAGGGCAGCCTCCTGTGGGTTCTGGATAAGACCAAAACGCCCATGGGAAGCCGCCTCATGCGCTCGTGGCTCTCACGTCCGCTGCTCTCCACCTCTGTTATAAAAAGACGTCAGGCGGCGATATCCGTGCTCTTTTCCGATTCGGTTGCGAGGTCGGAGATTATACTCGCACTTCGGGAGATAGGCGACATGGAGCGGCTTATCGGCAAGATTGTCTACGGCAGCGCTAACTGCCGCGATATGGCTTCTCTCTCAGCCTCTATGGGTGTGCTCCCGCGTATCGCAGAGCTGATCAAGCCGCTCAAAAGCGCTATGCTCCGGAACATAACGGCTATGGACCTTCTGGCAGATATCAAAGAACATATAGATCGCACAGTCGGAGACAACCCGCCGTTTTCCGTGCGTGAGGGCGGAATGATCCGCGAGGGCTGCAGTGAGGAAGTCGACCATCTGCGCTCGCTTCTCGCAAACAGCTCCGGCGCAATGGCCGATATTGAGGCACGGGAAAAGGCGCGTACCGGCAAAAAGCTCAAGGTCGGCTACAACAGAGTTTTCGGCTACTATATAGAGATTCCGCGCTCAATGTCCGGCGACGTACCGGACGATTACATAAGGAAACAAACGCTTGTGAACTGCGAGCGATTCATCACGCAGGAGCTGAAGGAGCTCGAGACCGAACTCCTCACGGCTAAAGACAGGCTTACGGCGCTCGAGTATTCCATTTTTACCGAACTGCGAGAGTCCGTCGCAAATGAGGTGCTCAGAATTCAGAAAACGGCGCAGGCTGTTGCGGAGGCAGACGTCCTGTCGTCCCTCGCCTTCGTCGCCGCGAAGCAGGATTACTGTCCGCCGGAGGTGGATCTTTCGTCGGTTTTGGAAATACGCGATGGTCGTCACCCCGTGGTTGAAATTATGCAGACAGACAGTCTTTTCGTCCCGAACGACGTTTTTCTCGACGGAGAGGACTGCCGTACCGCGATCATAACCGGCCCGAATATGGCCGGCAAATCAACATATATGAGGCAGACCGCCCTCATTGTCCTCATGGCACAGATCGGCAGCTTCGTCCCCGCTAAAAGCGCGAGGATCGGACTTGTCGACCGCGTTTTCACGCGCATCGGGGCTTCCGACGACCTTTCCGCCGGCAAATCGACCTTCATGGTCGAGATGACGGAGGTCGCCGAGATACTTAAAAACGCAACCGCCAAAAGCCTTCTCATTCTGGACGAGATCGGGCGCGGCACCTCGACCTACGACGGCATGGCGATAGCCAGAGCCGTCTTGGAGTACTGCTCCGACCGGAAAAAGCTTGGGGCGAAAACGCTTTTCGCGACCCATTATCATGAGCTTACGGCGCTTGAAGACCAGCTCCAAGGCGTAAAGAACTTCAACATTTCGGCCAAAAAGCGCGACGGCGACATCATCTTTCTGCGAAAAATCGTCCCCGGCGGCGCGGACGACAGCTACGGCATAGAGGTTGCAGGCCTCGCCGGGGTGCCGGACAGCGTAATTAAACGTGCCCGCGCGGTCCTGAAATCGCTTGAATCAGATAGCCCCGTGCCCGGTACCGCAAAGCCGCGCAGAGCGCCCGTGTCGGAACAGGTGTCACTTCTGGATATACAGGGCAGCGAGATAACGGAAGCTTTGCGCCGCGTCGACCTCAACACGCTCACGCCCATCGAGGCGATGAATTTTCTCTTCGACCTGAAGAAGAAGCTTTAAAACGGCAAAAACGCGCTGGCGTGATTATATTCGGGCAGGGGCGGACCGAGTTCGGCTTCCCTCGCCTAAAGGTGGAAAAACATGAAAAACAGGTCATTCCCATATCCGATGAAACGGTCCGAGCTGGTTGCGGGCTGGATTTATCTCCCTATCCATATATTTATTCTGCCCATCCTGATATCTGTCGCCATGGTCACGCTGTTCCCCCGTATGGGCATTAACCTCGACGACCCGCATCTGAATTTTGCCTATTACGCCATCAGCTTCATATTTGTCCTCGTGTTTATGTTCCGTTACCTGAAAAACTCGTTTTCAGACCTTATCGACAATTTCACCCGGTCACTCGCAGCCGTAGGTCTGGGCTTTCTCATGTATTACATTTCGAGTTTAGCGGTTAATATGCTGATCCTCTACTTTACGGATAACCTGACAAACCCGAACACCGAAATAATAAACAGCAGCACGAAACTTAACGTAAACATGATGGCCGCCGTCGGCGTGCTCCTCGCCCCTGTTGTGGAGGAATCTCTGTTTCGCGGCGTGGTTTTCGGAAGCCTCAGAAAGAAAACCAGGGTCTGGGCGTTTATTATCTCCGCGCTGCTTTTCGCGGTGTATCACCTCTGGGATTCCTTCCTCGGCGGCTT
>JBFWIW010000054.1:0-1569 GCA_050253535.1 Oscillospiraceae bacterium | reverse complement strand
ATAAAATCACTTGCCTGATATCCGCCAAACAGATACTTGACTATTTCATCGGCTGAATGCGCCCCCATTATGACAGAGTTGTTGTTTTCGGATAGTTCATTTATAATCTGATGGTTGTCATAATATCGATCCGTCGTAAAGCCCTGAGAATCCACACCGGTCAAAGAATAATTCGAGATAAAAATTGAATCGACCTTGTCGTTTTCAATAATGAAATTGATGCCGGTCATTCCTGCTCCTATTACTATCATATCATCATTTGTCAGCTCCCGATTGATCACGTCTTGATATGCCAGCATGACCTCGTCATAGGTGCTTCCTGTCCCGATACCCCTGTCGGTCTTTAAATCACACTTATCACTGATGTAGATATAATTTTCCAATGACGGATGATCATTCTCCTGCACATCAATCTCGACGCCATTCGAAAAATACCACCTTGTAAACAAAATATATCTTGACTTCTTCTCAGGCTGGCTGAAAAGGTCGATAAAATTCTCCGGGCTAATGCCTCCAAACATATAATCCATGCACACATTGGCAGCCTCGCCCCCCTTTTCCATTTCAGCCCAATTATACGAATCCCGGTCAGAATCGGTTTCATCCTCCGTCACTACGCTTGGCTCTGAGCCGGAATGGGTTCCGGAACCGGAATCAGTAGCCATACTTTGAGTACTCTCGCCTGACTGTATGATACTGTTCGCCGAATCAGCAGATGTCTCCCCGCCGGCCTCCGGTTTGAAAAAAATATACATCAATCCGCAGGCCATAACGAATATCACAACAATTATGGAAACAGCCATTTTCTTTTTCATGATATCTTTCCTCTTTTAATACTTGATTATAAGAACTTGCCATCCAATTCATCATCAGTCGGGATATAACCGCTGGAACTGCCGCCGTTTACACAGAATCCGGAAATTGTACTATATCCTATTGGAACTCTTCTGAAGCAAACACCCCGCGCGTTATCATAGTTGCCTTCAATAGTATATACATAGCCGTTTTCATAGCCGATAACGATGCCGGTATGACCGCCAAGTTTGTAGTTGCCGTTTTCTTTGCCAACATATTTGTAAGTCCCATCTTGATCCATAATATAGTCACCTTTTTCCCGACCAGCATCCGTATACCACTGATACAAAATGATGTCCCCTGCGTTTGGTGTATATCCGGAACCCTTTGCCTGGAACCTTCCCTGCTTTTCATACCATTTTCTGAATGCGTTCGTGCTTGAAGTCTGATATATCTCATCTTCCGGAATTTCCGCTTTCAAAGCGCACCAGGACGCAAACATTGCGCACCACTCGTAACCATTTTTACCGTACTGCTCGCCGTATTTTGTAAAGTTATTATAATCTTCTGTATCGGTACCCTTGCTGTTAAGGTCCGCATTTGACGCTTTTTCAGTATAGCCCAGCTGGCTGTAGGCCCAGTGGAGGAAGGCGTCGACGTCGATACCGTAGGGATTGTCCGTCCCGTCGTCTCCGGGGGTCAGGTCCGTATAATTGTATTCGCTGTTTTCTTCCGGGTAATAATCGGGATTGATTGACCGATAAACAGGCGTCT
>JBFWIW010000053.1:6632-21327 GCA_050253535.1 Oscillospiraceae bacterium | reverse complement strand
AACTGGGCTGAGTCCGCAGGAGACATCGCAAAGGTCAAGGAGCCGGTTGAACTGGCCTGCGGCGTGCCGTCGCTGATGCTGGGCGAGTCCCTGATGAACACCTCAACCGGTTTTGATACTGTAATGTACCGCGAGCCTATCGGCGTTTTTGTCGGAATCGCGCCTTTCAACTTCCCGGCCATGATACCGATGGGGTGGATGACGCCTCTCTGTCTTGCTACAGGCAACACGCTTGTAATAAAGGCCGCCTCGCGGACGCCTATGACCAGCATGAGATGTGCGGAGCTTTTTGAAGAGGCGGGGCTTCCCAAGGGCGTTTTGAACATCCTTACCTGCAGCCGCAAGGAATCAGAGACTTTTCTGACCCATCCGGACGTAAAAGGCATAAGTTTTGTAGGCACCACCGGTGTTGGAAAGCACATCTACGGTATCGCTGCGGCAAACGGCAAACGCGTTCAGGCGCAGACTGAGGCCAAAAACCATGCCCTTGTTCTCGAGGACGCGGCGCTTGAACGCACTGCGAGGGGTATCATTAACTCTGCTTTCGGCTGCGCGGGAGAGCGCTGCATGGCATTGCCCGTGGTGGTGGTTCAGGAGAGTATCGCAGACAAGCTTGTGAAACTAATCGTTAAGTATGCGAAAGAGCTCAAGATCGGACCCGCGTACGACAAGAGCACAGGCCTTGGACCCGTTGTCACGGCGGACCACAAAAAACATGTGACCCAGTGGATAAAAAAAGGCATTGAAGAGGGTGCGCAGCTCGTTCTGGACGGTCGCGGCACCATTGTCCCGGGTTATGAAAACGGCTTTTATCTCGGGCCGACAATATTTGACCACGTGAAGCCGGGCATGACAGTCGGCGACTGTGAGATATTCGGGCCGGTACTCAGCATAAAACGAGTCAAAGACTTCGAAGAGGGTCTCAACGTAATGAATGCAAACCCGTTTGCAAACGGTTCCGTCATCTATACCCAGAGCGGTTATTACGCGAGGGAATTCGCGCGCCGTACGGACGGCGGCATGGTCGGCGTAAATGTCGGCATTCCTGTTCCGGTAGGAATATTCCCGTTCTGCGGCCATAAGGACTCCTTCTTCGGCGATCTGCATGTGCTGGGAAAAGATGGTGTCCGCTTCTTCACCGAAGTCAAGACGGTCACAACCAAGTGGTTTGACGAGGAAGAGAAAAAAGCAAAGGAAGTCGACACCTGGGAAGGTTCGGTCGGCGGAAGCCTGTAATTGACAGATAATTAAAATTTATTATAATTATAAGGAGAGAAATATATGGCATTTAAAATTTATAATCCAAAGCCGCTGGCGCCCGAAGGCGAAAAAATACTGGCCGATGCCGGTATTGAAGTAATTCGCAGCTCGGGCCCGACCAAAGAAGACCTTATCCGCGACATTGCCGACGTCGACGCGATTGTCGTATGGCTGTCCCCAAATAAAATCGATAAGGAAGTTATCGATGCCGCCAAAAATCTCAAGCTCATCTCCCGTTTCGGAGTGGGCATGGAGATCGTGGATGTCGATTACGCCCAGTCCAAGGGGATAATAGTCTGCAATACCCCCAATTCAAACTCCAACTCCGTCGCCGAGCACGCCATGTATCTCATTATGTGCTGCGCGAGAAACGCGCGCTTTGTCGATCATCAGATTCATGCGGGAGAATTCAAGTCCATCTACAAAACATCGGCGGTCGAGCTCGAGGGCAGCACTCTCGGCATCATCGGCCCGGGTTACATAGCCGGCCTCCTCGCAAAGAAGGCGAAATATGGCTTTGGCATGAAGGTTATCGCGTACAATCCGCACACCGGCTCCAAGGTCCCTGAGGATATGGAGCGCGTAGCTGCCCTGGACGAACTGCTTGAGCGGTCTGATTTCGTATCGATCCACGCCCCGGCAACAGCCGAGACAACTGGTATGATCGGTATGGAACAGTTGAAAAAAATGAAGAGCAGTGCTTACCTTATCAATACTGCCCGCGGCGTTATTGTCAAGGAAGACGAGCTTGCACTGGCTTTAAAGGAAAAAGTCATTGCCGGCGCCGGCCTCGACGTCTTCGCTGTGGAGCCTCTGCCGATGGACAGTCCGCTTCGTGAGATCGAGAGCGCCGTCATAACGCCGCACTATGCGGGGTTCACTAAAGGCGCTGTCGTAAAGACCGGAATTGACGTCGCTGAGAGTATTGTTGCCGTCAGCAAGGGCGAGAGGCCCAAATACGAACTGCGCAAAAAATAGGTAATGATATAAAGCTGGGAGTTGACCGTTATGCTTGATTTTGAAGTTTTTAAAGGCTTTAATTTTGAATATCCGCCGGTTGGCGTGAAATTTTCAATGACAAAGCCCGGGGATTTGCCGCTCCTTACGAAAAAGCACGCGATATGTGAAATGCTGCGCGAGGCGCAGCTAAGCGAAGGCGGCTTCTATGCGGCGTATGATAACCACAACTGCAAGGTTGGCCCTTACATCCTCGGTCAGATCGGCAGAGAGCCCGGTATAGTCGGCGGTCAGATCGGTCCAAGGCTCGGCGTGTATCAGGACGCGCGCGCTAACCGTCAGATATATCTGGATATGCCGAGACTCGATGAGGGCACGGGTTCGTATACATGGTTTTCCAAGCTTGACGGCATCAGCTTTGACCCGGATATTATCATACTGACGGCAAAACCCTCTCAGGCTGAGATCGTCCTGCGCGCGAAGGGGTATCGGAGCGGCAAGGGCTGGAACGCCAGAGGGACCTCCGTTGCCGGCTGCGCTTCTCTGTACACCTACCCCTATCTCTCCGGCGATATGAATATGATGGTGACGGGTCTGCATCACGGTATGAAGGTGAGGGAGATTTTTCCAGAGGGACTTTTATTTCTCTCAATCCCGTTTCAGCTGATACCGGAAATTATAAGTAATCTAAAAGAGATGCAGTGGAACCTGCCGCAGTATTCCTGGGGCAGAGAACAGCACCTCAAGCGGATGAAAGAGATCGGGCAGGAAATAGCCGCAGAAATGAAAAATAATTAATTGCCGAACAGAAAGGGCTGCGCATATATGGCGCAGCCCTTTCATTATTTGATTACATACGAAATGAGGCGCGTCGGCAGATGGCGGAATATCAAACAGCGCCGTATTTTAAATCTCCGGCAGAAATATCTAAAATTTCCGGCACATCGATTTTGCCTGAAAGCCACTTGTCCTGTAATTCAGCGGGCAATATAACGGGCATGCGGGTATGGATGAATGAGATCCCGCGCTCTGCGGGGCGTGTTAATATGACAAATAGCGGCGTAGGGGAGAGCCCCTCGTAGCGATAGAGTCCGGCCATATAAATCGGGTGCTGCAGACCTATGGAATATTTCTGCTTTGGTGCCTTACTTTTATCCCACTCGAAGTAGCAGCTCGCGGGTATCAGACAGCGGCGCGCTGCATATTCTCTGCGGAACATCGGCTTTTCACCTGCTGTCTCGATTCTGGCGTTAATGACCTGTCCCTTTCCGTCGAACCGCGCAAATCCCCATTTCATCAATAAAGGGGCGTCCTGCGTTAGTGCCGGAACGATATCTGTGGGGAACACCTCGCCCGTTTTCAACTGAGCAAGATCACGCGTTAAATTATTATTCTGTTTAATCTGATTGATTATCGAACGCAGTTCCGTATTGCCGTCGTCGAAGTAATAGCGCCCGCACATACTGTTCCACCTCTTTACAATTTGATTTCAAGTGACCGGGTTATCAAAAAATCAGTGCTGTTTTTTCATGGACAGAGAAATCCGTTTTTTGTCGGTATCAACCGAAAGAACATAAACCGTGACGATATCTCCGACCTTAACGACCTCGGAGGGGTGCCTGACATACCGGTCGGAAAGCTCGGAAATATGGACAAGCCCGTCCTGATGTACGCCAATGTCTACGAACACGCCGAAATCGATCACATTGCGGACGGTGCCTGTCAGCGCCATTCCGTTCTTCAGATCGTTCATATTCATAACGTCCGTCCGGAGCATGGGCGCGGGGAGCTCATCCCTGATATCGCGGCCCGGACGTCTCAGTTCACTTATGATGTCCAGAAGGGTAGGGACGCCGACTCCGCATGCTTTTGCCGTTTCCTGGCCACCCATTTCTTTTAAACGCTCCGGCAGAGCATCGAGCCCGCCCGCCGACACGTCCGCCAGCTCGAACCCGAACAAATCCAACAGCTTTTTCGCCGCGTCATAGGATTCCGGGTGGACGGACGTATTGTCCAGAATATTTTTACCGCCGGGAATACGCAGGAAGCCCGCACACTGCTCAAACGCTTTCGGGCCGAGTTTCGGAACTTTTTTAAGCTCGGTCCGGCTTTTAAAGCCGCCGTTTTCATCGCGGTAGGAGACTATGTTTTTCGCAATCGCCGTATTCAGGCCGGAGATATAGGTTAAAAGCGAAACAGACGCAGTGTTCAGGTCCACGCCCACGCTGTTCACGCAGTCTTCCACAACCGCTTTCAAAGCCGCGTCAAGCTGCGATGCCGGCATATCGTGCTGATACTGCCCCACGCCTATCGACTTCGGATCAATTTTTACAAGCTCGGCAAGCGGGTCCTGCAGCCTGCGGGCAATTGAAACGGCGCTTCTGAGCGATACGTCATACTCCGGGAACTCCGCCGCCGCGAGTTTGGAAGCCGAATAGACGGACGCGCCCGCCTCATTTACCAGCATATAGCTGACGGCGGTATCAAGCTCTTTAATCAGGTCCGCCACAAAAATTTCGGATTCTTTGGATGCTGTGCCGTTGCCGATTGAGATCACGCTGACACCGTGTTTTGCGATCAGCCGCTTGAGTTCGTCCTTTGCCTCTTCGGTTTTATTTGCGGGAGGAGTGGGGTATACGACGGCGGTATCCACCGCCTTGCCGGTTTCATCTACAACGGCGATTTTACAGCCCGTGCGGTAGGCCGGATCAAAGCCCAGCGCAACCTTGCCTTTTACCGGGCTCTGCAGCAAAAGCGGCTTCAGATTAAGCGCAAACAGAGAAATTGCCTGATTTGACGCCCTGTCGGTCAGATCACTGCGCACTTCGCGTTCAATCGAAGGCTGAATAAGCCGCCGCCAGGCGTCCTCGGCCGCCTCTTTTACGCAGCCGGTCGTAATACTGCCCTCGTTTACGAACATGGAATACAGCGCGTATAAAACCTCTGTGTCTTTTAACGCTATGGTCACTTTCAATGCGGATTCGCGCTCGCCGCGGTTTATCGCGAGAATCCTGTGACCCGGTATTTTACTGACCGGCTCCTCATAATCGGAATACATGTCATAGACCGGATTTTCTTTTTTGCCGGCAACCGATTTGAGAACGCCGTCTCTCTGCATGATCATACGGAGCCTTTTGCGCATTTGCGCGTTATCCGAGATAACCTCGGCGACGATGTCTTTTGCCCCTGAAATTGCGTCCTGCCACGCTGACACGCCTTTTTGACCGTCAATATAGGGGGCTGCTATTTCTTCCAGCGTGCCTCTTCGCAGGTCCTGCTTAAGCAATATATCCGCCAGCGGACGAAGACCTTTTTCCGCAGCAATCGTCGCGCGCGTGCGCCGTTTGGGGCGGTATGGGCGATACAGATCTTCAATTTCGGCAAGAATTACGGCATTTTCGAGTGATTTTAACAGAGCGTCGGTCATTTGTCCCTGCTCCGTTATGCTGTCTATGATTTCCGATTTCCGCTTTTCGAGATTTCTTAAATACTCCAGTCTTTCGTGCAGCTCATGCAGGACCTGATCGTCGCACGATCCGGTCATCTCTTTGCGGTAGCGGGCAATAAACGGGATTGTGTTTCCGTCGTCTATCAATGAAATGATATTATTTACGTTGTCGGATTTCAGCTTAAATTCCGATGACAGCGCTGATATGATATTCAAAAGTCCACCTCAAATTAATTTCAAATTTATTTAGCTGCTATACCACCTTATTGTAGCACAAGCCGGGGAAAAATCCCATCTCGGAAGGGAAGGCTATTTCGTTCCAATTCCGGCTATTGTTTCGGCAAGGCTGTTTAGGTAAACCCATCTCTCCACTTTGTCCTCCAATGTTTTTTCCAGAACTTCCTTTTGCGCCGTAAGCGCCTGCAGCCTGATATAATCGCTTGAAGCGATTTCCATCTGCACGGATAACTCGTCTAGTTCTTTTTCCAGCCCGGCGATCTCATGGTCAATATTTTCAAACTCGCGCTGTTCCTTGTATGAAAATTTAAGTTTTTTGTTGTTATTACTTTTAACCGGCGCCGTTCGCTCAGGAGACTTAACAGGGGGTGGTTCGGCGGCATTCAATTCCAAATATTCCGAATAGGAACCCAGGTGTTTTTTTATTTCACCGTCACCGCGAAAGTCAAACAGGGTATCCGTGACCTTATCCAGAAAATATCTGTCATGTGATACGGCAATAACGGCGCCGTTGAAGTCGTCCAGATAATCTTCAAGGATTGCGAGAGTCTGGATGTCGAGATCGTTCGTCGGCTCGTCCAGAAGCAGGATGTTTGGCGCCTGCATCAGGATCCCCAGCAAATACAGCCGTCTCCGCTCTCCGCCGGACAGCCGTCTGATGAGATTCCACTGCATATCTGGCGTAAACAGATATTTTTCAAGCATCTGCGATGCGGTCAGTGTGCCGTTTATTGTCTCGACCGTTCCGGAAATCTCTTTAATATAGTCAATCACCCGTATATTCGGGTTCAACTCTTCTGAGTCCTGCGAAAAATACCCGAGCTTTACCGTATCGCCAAAGACGACAGAGCCGCTGTCCGGTTCCAGTTTGCCGCTTATGATATTGAGCAATGTGGATTTTCCGCATCCATTTTTACCGATTATGCCGATCCTGTCATCCCGCAGAAGGATATAATCAAAATGCTTTATCAACTGCTTCCCGCTAAAGCCCATCGATACATCGTTAATCTCAACCGTCTTTCTGCCGAGCCTTGTTGTTATTGAGCTGAGTTCCAGATTTGAAGCTTCTGTGGGCCCGCTTTTTTCGCTGAGTTCTTCAAAGCGCGCTATTCTGTCCTTGCTTTTTGTGCCTCTTGCGCGGGGTCCGCGGGAAATCCACTCAAGCTCTTTTCGTAAAATACTCTGCCTTTTGCGTTCGGAGCCCAACTCCATTTCCTCGCGCTGCGCCTTGAGCTCAAGATATTTCGAATAATTGGCCTGATAGCTGTATAAGTGCCCGTTATCTATCTCAACAATTTTATTTGTCACACGCTCCAAAAAGTAACGGTCGTGCGTCACCATGATAATTGCGCCTGTGAATTTAATCAGATAGTTTTCAAGCCACAGCACCATTTCATTGTCAAGATGGTTTGTAGGCTCGTCCAGAATAAGAAGATCACTCGGATTTACCAAAGCGCAGGCGATTGCAACACGTTTCCTTTGACCGCCGGACAGGTGGCTGACCGGAGTGTCGAATTCCGTGATTCCAAGCTTTGTCAAAACCTTTTTAGCTTCAAATTCTTTGCTTTCTTTAAGTTCGGGCGAGCCGGAAAACACATGCTCTAATACAGTAAGCGCTTCATCCCATGCCGGATTCTGGTGCAGATACTGGATACGTATGCCCGCTTTTTTGGTAATAGTTCCGGAATCAGGCTCCTCAAGCTGGGCTAGGATTCTGAGCAGGGTGGACTTTCCCGTCCCGTTTACGCCGATCACTCCGATTTTGTCCTTCGTATCTATATAAAGAGTGATATCATTCAATAATAACTTTTCGCTATAGCTTTTTTTGATTTTTTCTGCGGACAGCAACATAGACGCTTATACCCCGTTAATTCATTTTTTTATAACATTATACACTTAATCTAAAATGTTTTTCCATCATTATTATTTTGTGAAGTGCTGATTGACTCCCGACGAGTGGCCGGGCGGGCAGAATTATTATCTGGCAAGACAAAAATTCACAGGAATAATTGGTTTATTTCAAGGAAGTTGGTGCAGCCCTGCGAAAAATATGCCGGTCGGACGCCGTCAGCTGATTTAATCAGCACTTGCTTGGAAAACAATTACTTTCCGAGTGGCCTTGAAAGGCGGGTAGTTTGTAAGGTATTAAAACAGGAAGCAGAAAACCCGAATAGTTTGCAAATATTACATTTATCGGATATAATACTTTGACACGAGAAAATATTTGCATAAGGAGGCAGGGCGAGATGAGAGATCGAATGAAAGCATGGGGAATAGCGAAACGCACGGCTTTTAATGTCGCCGTTACACTGATTTTCGGTTTCGTTTTTTTCTATACCGAGGTTCCGGCGATCAATCTGCACAATCCCGGGTTATACTGGTTCGTCATTCTTCTTTCCGCGGTATACTGCGCGGTAGCTCTTTTCGGTAATGGCCTGACAAGATCCGCAACGCCGCGTGAGATAATTGACGGCATTAAAAAAAGCTGCCGGATACCTGCTTTAATTTGTGTCGGGCTGATTGCAATTTTTATAATCGGAAACATTATATCATGGCCGATATTTCGGGCAAACGCCTATCAAGAGCTCCTGCCGGTGGAGAACGGCAACTTTGCCGAGGACGTGACGGAGTTATCTTTTGACAAGATTCCCCTGTTGGATGAAGCTTCCGCAATCAGGCTGGGCGACCGCAAGCTTGGCGAGCTCGCTGATGTTGTCAGCCAGTTTGAGGTGTCCACTGTATATACACAGATTAACTACAGCAGCCGTCCCATACGTGTGACATACCTGGAGTACGGTGATTTCTTCAAATGGCTGAACAACGTGAAAGAGGGTTTGCCCGCCTATATCACAGTTGACATGACCACGCAGGAAACCGAGGTTGTCCGCCTTTCAGAGGGTATAAAATACTCGCCCAGTGAGTATTTTAACCGTGATCTCGATAGGTTCCTGAGATTTAATTACCCAACGTATATGTTTGCCACGCCTACCTTTGAGATAGATGACGATGGTATGCCATACTGGGTCTGCTCCAGGATATCCCGCACCATCGGACTGTTCGGCGGAACGGATGTGATTGGGGTTGTGCTCGTAAACGCCATTACCGGCGAGAGCAGTTACTTCGATTTGGGCGAGGTCCCCACATGGGTGGACAGGGTGTACAACGCACCGCTCATCATTGAGCAGTACGATTACCACGGCACTTATATAAACGGTTGGCTCAATTCCTTAGTGGGGCAGAAGGGCGTCACAGTCACCAGCGAAGGCTCCAACTTCATTGCGATGAATGATGACGTATATATGTATACCGGCATAACCTCCGTCGGAAACGACGAGTCGAACGTCGGTTTCATACTCACAAATCAGCGTACAAAGGAGACAAAGTACTATGCCGCCGCCGGCGCCACGGAATATTCGGCTATGGATTCCGCCCAGGGCGTTGTACAGGATCTTAGTTATTCGGCGACATTTCCTCTGCTGCTTAATATAAGCGGCCAGCCCACCTACTTTATGGCGCTAAAGGACAGTACGTCGCTCGTTAAAATGTACGCTATGGTCAATGAGCAGCAATATCAGATAGTAGCCACAGGCGCAACTGTTGCCGATTGTGAGCAGGAATACGTAAGACTGCTCGCACAGAACAACGTTATCGCCGAGGGCGAGGCGGAGAACATCGTAGAGAGCAGCGTTGAGGATGGTGTCGTGGACGACATTCGTTCAGCGGTCATTGATGGCAGCACATACTATTATATCAGGCTTCTGGGCGACGATTTCTATTACCGCATCTCCGCTATAGAGAGCGAGAATGCCGTTATCATAAATGTGGGAGATAATGTATCCGTGCAGTATACTGAAACGGAGGGCGCAATTAGAAACGCAAAAAGCATAGAGCTGAAGTAAATACGCTGCGAAGAGCCACTCGCCGCAGCCTGCCATTACGCAGTGCATCCCCCAAAGTCGGACAGTATCGATACTCTCTGACTTTGGGGGATGTATCTATTCCTAAAGGCGGCAAATGTTTTAGTGATAAGCTTGCGGCTATATAGTGTTTGTTTGAATGGCGGGACGATGAGGTGGTCAGAATGCTGAAGAGCATGATAAATTAAAAATGAAGGTTTAAATACAAGTTTTGAAGCAACTGAAGAGTCTGCGGGCGCTATCAGGGCCGATATTACTTCACAGCCACGAACGATTCTGTGGCAGTAATAATGATCTTCGATCCGAAACAGGGGAGGACAGTTGGATTGTATCCAAACGTTTGCGCCCTGTTGCAGGAATTCATATATGCGAATCAATCCGGAAACCGGCAAGTCCAGGAGAGCTGGGATCAAGGATAAACCTGGCGGCCTGTCTGTAAATGACAGTGATGCTTCGTTAATGGAGGTATTCAGATCTAAAAATTGCGAAAACTGTTTACTCATTCCATTTAACATTGTAAACTATATTTTGGAGGGCTGACCACACTCGCCCTTCGACACAGGGAATGGAGGAAAAACATGAATAAAGAATCGGGAGAAAAACGGCAGAGTTTTATAAGCGATTACATGGAAGGCGCGCATCCTCTAATTTTACAGCGTCTCTTGGAGACGAACATGGAGAAGACAGTGGGGTACGGCCTGGATGAATACTGTGAAAGCGCGAAGGAAAAAATCCGGGCGGCCTGCGGTTGCCCTCATGCGGAAATATATTTTCTAATCGGCGGCACACAGTCAAATGCAACCGTAATAGACGCGCTGCTTTGTTCATATCAGGGTGTTGTCGCAGCGGAGAGCGGCCATATCAGCGTGCATGAGGCAGGAGCGGTCGAGCTCGGCGGGCACAAGGTTCTGACTCTGCCCCACAGCTTCGGGAAGCTGAGCGCTGAAGGTGTTTTAAATTGTCTCCGGACATATTATGGGGACGAAAACAGGGATTACATGGTGATGCCCGGCATGGTCTATATCACCCACCCGACGGAGTTTGGCACGCTTTACACGAAGGAGGAACTCGAGAGGCTCAGTACCGTCTGCCGTGAATACGGCCTTCCGCTGTATCTTGACGGTGCCCGTTTGGGATACGGACTTGCCGCGGACAATACGGACGTCACACTGGAGGTAATCGCAAAAAATTGCGACGTCTTTTATATCGGCGGCACAAAAATTGGCGCGCTCTTCGGCGAAGCGGTGGTCATTACCAAACCGAATCTGGTCCCGCATTTCTTTTCCATTATCAGACAGCACGGGGCGCTTCTCGCAAAAGGGCGTATACTCGGGATTCAATTTGACACACTCTTTACGGACGACCTCTATTTTAAAATATCAAAACGCGCTGTAGAAATGGCGAAAAAGATGAAAAATGGGCTTATAAAAAAAGGTTACCGGCTGTATTTCGATTCGCCGACAAACCAGCAATTCGTTATATTGGAAAACAAACAAATGGATCAGCTCGCTGAAAAAATCGGATTCGGCTATTGGGAAGCGTATGATGAAACGCATACCGTCGTCCGTCTCGCAACAAGCTGGGCAACGAAAGAGGAAGATGTGCAAAGGCTGATAGAGCTGCTGTAAACTTGACCTGCAAGTTTTCTTGAGGACAATATAGTGAGTAAAAAGTGCGTTACCGGGTTACGGAAACGCACTTTTTACACATTTGTGGTATTTAATAGTATAGCGGCTGCCATGCTGCAGCAAACATCACAAGCACCCAAAACATATTATGTCAATGGGCCTTATACCGCCCGGTGAACCCTTGGTATAAAATATTGAAAAATGATGGTGAAATATGGCAACCTCATTATTGAAACTGACTATGACTTCTTCAAAACCGACCACCCTCGCTCAGCCGACCGCAATTAACTATTTCAACACGGCGCCAACGGGTGGGTATACCGGTTCTGCAACCTATACGATCGACGATATAGATTGGGTTGACGACGCCGGTGTCGCAGTAACCGCAGGTAACCTCATACCAGCAGCGGCTAATAACGGCTACTACCGGCTGTTTATAAACGGTGAACTGCAGGAAGGCAACGTTGTAACTACCGTTACCGCCACAGCTGTTACAATCACCTTTGGCGAGTCGACAACAATTGACGAAGGTAAGATCATCGCGCTGGAAGTGACAAACTTCAATCCCGACACCTCAATACCGACAATAACGGGCTGATTACGCCTTAAGTAACATTAGAGAGCATTAAGAAGTAGATCCGGCAACAGCTTCGGGTATCAATTTTACTTGGAGTTGTTGCTACATAATATTTAAGACTTTCAGTGTGACGATGCCAAAAAAAATCAAAAACTCTGATGCTAAATATTATGTAAAGATGCATAGCCTGAGTAAAACAGGAGAATCGCCATGCCTGAATGTAATTCGCCATTAATTATATGCCGTTTAGCCGATAAAAACGGAAAGCTTTTAAACCCGTTTGATCCGAACGCGATTACTTTTACAGAATTGTGCTCGTCAAAAAAATGCCCCGGGACAGAACGCAGTCCAGGGAAAAAACTTGCTGACGTGTTAATTTCGGGATATATAGTTGTTTATGTTGAGGGGAAGGACATGTCGCCCCCCATTCCGTTTCGTATCAAAAAACATTTTTGCATATTTGCACCTGATGGTACTTTTTTAGATTTTACGGTAACAAATTTCACTTGTTTCGGCATACCTGTCATGTATGGGACGGAAATAGAACGGGTCAAAGTCTTTATAGATATAGATACGGAAGTCAGATCCTGCGCTTACGCCGACGTCATTGTGCAGACGACTGCATCTCCGCTGAAATCCGGCGAGAGCGTATGTATCAATGTAAAAAGAGTTTTTGACTGCGTCTGTTTTAATAGCAGAACCTGTGTAACCTATGAGATGCTGCTAACAGCAAAATTGTATCAGTATAACGCCTTATCGGACGGAATAAAGAAAATTTACACTAATGAAGACGAACTGAAAGAGTATGGCGGCTCAGGCATTCTTTCCCCCGATGACGTCTCATTTTATAATCTGTTTATTAACGGTTTATTGCAGCCAGATGTAAATTACACTATTTCGGCGGGGCAGCTAGATTTACTGTCAATCGATATTCCGCCGAAGGATGAGACAGTTATTATTGCATACGTAATCTTCGGCAAAAATCATGACAAATCCGTCTATGTAACAAATGATAATTACGTTACCGTTTCTACCGGAACTAAAAGAGTGTTTACGGACAGTGATGAATTATTGATGTACGGCGATAAGGGCATCCCCTCGCCGGATGACGTCTCTTATTTTAATCTTTATATAAACGGAGCTCTGCAGCCAAAGGTGAATTATAGCGTTGAAGAAGGGATTTTGACACTTGAGACGTCAAATATCCCACCGCAGGGAGCTATGATTATTCTGGAATCATTAACAATCAAAGATTCGGACGGAAAGCTGCTCAAGGCAGAGGTTTATGAATATAATGCCCGCTCTGAAGGGAATAAAATTTATACTGACAAAGATGAAATAGCCATGTACGGCGACGAGGGAATTTCCAACCCAAGTCTGAGTTCTTATCATAACCTCTTTGTAAACGGCGTGATTCAACCACAGATCAATTACTCGGTTAGGGAGGGGCTGCTCACTTTAAATACGCTGGATGCGCCAAAAACAGGAGTCCCGGTTACGCTTCAGTTTGTGAAAATATTTATAACGTGAATATGAAATACTGGTGTGGATCTACATGAAATGCTGCGACAAATAATAAGACGGAGGGCTGCGACCACTCGCAGCCCTCCGTCTTTTATTCCGGTATAACTAAGTGGGAACTGGAAATATTTTTATATTGAAAATAGTTACAAAATAGTTACAATGTTGACAAGGAGGTAACGATCATGAAAAAAATAATGATTACCTTATTATTAGCGATCCTGGTTACAAGCATGTCGATAAGCGCATGGGCCGCTCCAATCACACAGGGTTCAACATGTTCAGGAATTACAGTATCAAATCAAGGCTGCACAACTTCACAGGCAGGCACCGGATGTGTATCCGGCACCGACGCTAACGCGCTGTTTGGCTGTGCCAAATCTTATGCATGTCCGAGCAGTGAGGCAAATAGTTCCCAGAACTGCAGCGACGCGGACATATCGAAAGTTCTTTCCGGAAATACGTCAGTAAAGGATATTCTGAAATCCTATGGCTTGGACATAGCCGGGGATACGACGGAAAGTACCGGCTGCCAGACCGACGTTTCCGCGGCAGCGGACACAGCACAGTCTGACTGTACATCCGCAGCGGCAGCGACGGAAACGCAGGCCGCTGACAGCGCGCAGGAGACTTCAAACGAACAGGCGGCAAACAATACCGCGGACACACCGAAAGCTCAGGAACAGTCCGCAGCGAAGCCGGAAGAGCAGTCCGAAGTACAGTCCGCAGAAGTAACGGCTGTTCAGAATACAGAGCAGGCGACCTGCTCTGACAGCTGTGCATCAACCGACGTATGCACACAAATAAACTGTGCTGATTCCGGAAACCGGTGCGATACGGAAAGTTGTTTGACAACCGACGATTGCAGCCAGGCTGTGAATACCGCTTTGACTACCTCGGGAAATACACTGTACGATCTTTTAAGTGCATTTTGTCAAAAGTGCGGTATAAATACGGACATATTGAATTGTTTAAAAACGGAATGCACCGTGACGCAGTCCAACACCGGGACGTCATCTCCTACGGGCAGCAGTGACACAACCGTCCCTTCGGACAACGGTGATACGTCGACCCCTTCAAACAGCAGTGACACGACCGTCCCTTCGGACAACAGTGATACGTCGACCCCTTCAAACAGCAGTGACACAAC
>JBFWIW010000053.1:0-6532 GCA_050253535.1 Oscillospiraceae bacterium | reverse complement strand
CCCTTCAAACAGCAGTGACACAACAACCTCTTCGGACAGCAGCGGCGCTGCCGCCGGTAATATCGACAATCTGTCTTTTGAGCAGCAGGTTGCGGCGCTCGTAAATGAACAGCGCGAGGCAAACGGGCTGGCGCCGCTGACGTTGAGTTCAGAGCTGTCGAACGTGGCGAGGGCCAAATCACAGGATATGCACGACAACAACTATTTTTCACACACCAGTCCTACTTACGGCTCACCCTTCGATATGCTGAAAGCCTTCGGGATCAGCTACAGGGCGGCCGGAGAGAACATCGCGATGGGCTATGCCACACCCGAGGCAGTCGTAAATGGGTGGATGAACTCCGCAGGACACAGAGCCAACATCTTGAACAGCGCCTACACACAGATCGGCGTGGGATATGTTGCGGATGGGAATTACTGGACACAGGAGTTTATAGGATAACTTAAAGATTGACTGCTTAAGCTGATAGGAAAATAAATGCACCACACGCCTGTGTGGTGCATTTATTATTTGTCAATAGTGTTGTAAAAGTCAATAGTGTTGTAAAAGATATATATCTATCTTATTATGACTTCTGCTCCGTTTCCTATAAAAAGCGGATTTTATGAAAACAATTATTGTGTCATAACAGTTGACAATCACAGAATAATACAATAAACTATATATTCGAAATATAATTTATTTAAAGTGATTGCTTGACGGAAGGCGAGGAGTTATGTCCTCGCCTTTTTTCCGAGTCTTATGAGCTTTTGCATTTTATATTATCTTTGAATTGAGGTTATACATGACACAAATCCTTTTCTCCGATATGGGACTTAATCCTAATGTTGAACGCGCGCTTAAAACAATGGGTTTTGAAACAGCAACAGGCATACAATCAGAGGCAATACCGCCGATAAGGGAGGGGCGTGACGTGATTGCAAGATCACAGACCGGTACGGGCAAGACTATTGCCTTCGCCATACCCGCCATCGAGCTTATCGACACCGAGGAAAAAACGCCCACAGTCCAAGTGCTCGTCCTATGCCCGACGAGAGAGCTTGCACAGCAGGCGGGCGATGAGATAAGAAAGCTTACGCGCTATATCCCCTCGGTCAGACCGGTCGAGATATTCGGCGGAGCCGCGATAGACAAGCAGTGCATCCACCTGCGCCGCGCAAATATCGTTATCGGAACGCCGGGGCGCGTTATGGATCATATGCGCAGAAAGACTCTCAAGCTTGGTCGTTTGAAGATGATCATATTGGATGAGGCCGACGAAATGCTCAATATGGGCTTCAAGGAAGACATTGAAACCATACTTCGCGACGTACCGGAGGAGCGTCAGACAGTATTATTCTCCGCAACAATGCCGCCCGCCATCCTCGCGCTGACTAATGATTTTCAACGCTCGCCGGTAATGATAGACGCAGATAAAGGCCACGCCACGCTGGATGTGATCGAACAGAAATATATCGAAGTCCCGCATTCTGCCAAAATGGCGGCGCTGCTCTCGCTGATGGAGTTTCACAGACAGGCAAGATCAATTATTTTTTGCAACACGAAGAAAATGGTGGATGAGCTCACCGGGCTGCTAATATCGAGGGGCTTTGCCGCCGAGAGCATCCACAGCGATATAAAACAGGCGCAGAGAACATCAGTTATGTACGGCTTCAAGCGCGGCAAAACATCGATACTCGTCGCCACTGATATAGCCGCTCGGGGTATAGATGTTTCCGACATTGATTTCGTTATCAATTTTGACATTCCCGCAAACACAGAATACTATATCCACCGTATAGGACGTACCGGACGTGCGGGTAAATCCGGCTGTTCAATTACGATCTGCGGCGGTCGAAGAGAGTCGGCGATCATCCGCGGAATCGCCGCGAGTATTAATTCGAAAATAACCCAGATACAGCCTCCCACATCGACTGATGTGGAAAAATCACAAAATGACGAGCTTATAAAGCTATTGGAGAACGCTCTTCTTGAAGAGCCGTCGCCCCTGTTTTCGGCAGTCGTGGAGCAGCTTATTGAAAAAGGCCTCTCCGGGCAGAAAATCGCGGAAGCGGCGCTTCGCCTCAGCTTTTCCGGAAAATATACCGCGCTTCCCAACATCCCGAAGATAAAAGAGCCGGCACGACCGGCTGCAACCGAAAAGAAGCGTACTTTTGCGGAAAGGCCGTCCCGGCATTATGCAACGATTACGATAGACGTCGGAGAGGCGCATAATATAAAGAAAAACCACATACTTGGCGCCATGATCGAGAATACAGAGCTGACCGCCTCCGATATTGGGAAGATCGAGATTTTTCCGGAGCAAACGGTTGTCGAAGTGCCGCCCGACAGTGTGGAAAAAACCCTAAAGGCAATGTCGGGCTGTAACATTTTTGGAAGGCGCGTGCATCCAGAAAAGCTCGCCGGCGTATGTAAACCCAGCCGCAGACAGGATGGCGAACGCTCACGTGGCGAAAAGCGGTTTTGCAAAACCGCAAAACCGTATCGTGCCCGCAGATGATAAGGGAGAAGCAAAATGAAATTCAACGAACTTGATTTAGCAGCGCCGCTGCTTGACGCTGTGGCAAGCGCAGGTTATGAAACGCCCACGCCCATACAGAAAGCGACAATACCGCTGGTGCTAGAGGGGAAAGACGTCCTTGGCTGCGCCCAGACAGGTACCGGTAAAACGGCTGCATTTGCGCTGCCTATATTGCAGCGGCTTTCCGGGTATACGGATTACAGACGCGGAGAAAACCGGCCGATACGCGCGCTTATAGTCACGCCGACTCGGGAGCTGGCTATACAGATATGCGAAAGTTTCGACACGTATGGCGCGGGACTTCCGCTGAAAAAATGCGTTATTTTCGGCGGCGTAAAACAAACGAGACAGGTCGAGCAGCTTAAAGCGGGCGTAGACATACTCGTTGCTACACCGGGGCGTTTAAACGATCTCATCGGGCAGGGCTTTATAAAGCTCAACAAACTCGAGATATTCGTTTTGGATGAGGCCGACCGTATGTTGGACATGGGCTTTATCAATGATATAAGGCGGATACTGCACTTCATTCCGAAGTCTCGGCAGACGCTGTTCTTCTCCGCGACTATGCCGCCGGATGTGGAAAAATTGGCAATGACCATTCTGGATAACCCCACAACCGTTAAAATGGACCCCGTGACCAGTACGGTGGACAGCATATCTCAGTGGCTTTACTATGTGGACAAGGTCAACAAAGGCAAGCTGCTAGCCTCGTTGATAAAAAGCCAGAACGTGCACAGCGCCCTCGTATTCACCCGTACGAAGTACGGTGCGGACAAGGTCGTGCGCGAACTGGAAAAGGCCAATATTAAATCAATGGCGATCCACGGCAATAAGAGCCAGAACGCGCGGCAGGAGGCGCTCCACCGCTTCATGAGCGGAGACATCGGCGTTTTGGTCGCAACGGACATCGCCGCCCGCGGCCTTGATATAGCGGAGCTGTCTCACGTTTTCAATTATGATATCCCTGAGGATCCGGAGACGTACATCCACCGCATAGGGCGTACGGGACGCGCCGGACTTTCCGGCGACGCGATCAGCTTCAGTTGCTACGATGAGCTTGAAAGACTTTTCGCGGTCGAAAATCTTATCGGTAAAAGGATTCCGGTAGTCGACAGCCCGTGGCCGATGGAGGTTTGCTCTTACTCGGCAGAGCCGCAGCGTAAGCCATACCCGGCACGCGGACAAAAACAGTCCTACCGTCGCCCTGAAAGACGCAAATAATTATCGCCGCCATTAATGGGCGGCGATTTTTTTCTGCAAGTTTAATGTGACAAAGCCATTTTTAAGGATTTTGTGCAAATTAAATAAACGTGAACCGTCCGTTTCGGCGCGCAGAGCGCCTGGTCCCTCAGGATACTGAATCGCAGGGTATGAAGTCTAGGCTTCAGATCAAGCCTGACGCTGCTGCCGTTTGCAAAAATCACCTCAAGTTGATAGTTCTCTTTTGGATTTGCCGCTTTGAGAAGTTTATAATCTGTTTTCTGCAATATTAACGCAGAAATGACCAAAATTATGAGAATTTTGGTCGTTTCCGTTGGCGGAGAACATGGGATTACTATTATGAGCCGCAGAAAGCGCGGCTGATCGGCTTATCATTTGCCTGTTCACGATTTTGTATTTGATTCACATAATACTCCCGCAAATTCTGTGCCGATGCCGGGTCAATGGGTTCCATGACGTCATCAATTTCAAGCTCAGGCTTGCGGGCTGGGTTTTCCCCGATTCCTATCTCCTCAATCTGTTTTTCAAGGCTCTCGACGGCGGCGGTCTGTGCCCGCACCAGCGCCTCGGAGCTTTTCCATGCCCGCATGTCTTCCAATCTCTTTTTCTGGCGGGCCAGATCATACATGAGTTCCTCAGTTCTGTCCATATCCGTTCTCCTCTCTCGTCTCCGGCTGATTTCCCTGATCCGCCCGGCATTCGCCGCAGGCCCATGGAGGCACGCTTTTCCCGCAGGTATTGCCGTGGGTCCAGTTCCCGGACTGATTGATGACGATGTCATAATTCTTGTTCTGAACCGCCGTGTTGTGTGCGACGACGTTGCCAGCGTAATAGACGGCCAGGCCGTAGCCCAGGTTATCCCGCACATCGTTGTTTTTCACGCAGCACTCGCCATCGGCGATAATGCCCGCGTCTCCGTTCCCAACACAGCGGTTTCTTTCGACAATGCAACGCTGGTTCGCCGAGATGCCTTTTGAATAGTTATTGAATACCTCATTTCCCCGGATCGCCGAGAAACCGTACGCAGCCAGGCAGGTGCCCCGGTTTTCATAGAGACTGTTGCCAGTGATGACCGCATTGTTGTTTACCTGGTTGTTTATTCCGTAGCCCAGGTTATTGTGGATCGTATTGCTGCGGACAGCGGACGTGCTGCAATCGGTCACGATCGCAGAGCTCGGGTTATATGAAATATCGCAGTTTTCGATAACCAGGTTGTCTGTTAAACCGTATATGCCGATATGACCGCTGCCTATCACGGAGCATCCGGTAATCCGGCAGTTGCTTGTGCCGCTATCCAGATGCATGCCGTAATAACAGTTCATTGCGCTGATATCCGATAAAACGATTTCATGGCTGCTTTCAGTAACTGAAATCCCGTACGAGGTGTAATTCAGGATGGTAAACGACCGGATTTCCACATCGAAGGTACCGGAGACGATAAACCCGTGTTCAAGCACCCTGCCCCCGTCCAGAACGGTCTGCTCCTCGCCGATGATTTTGATCCTGCTTTGGACGATCGTCACCTGCTCGCTGTACGTGCCTTCTTTTACGAGGATGACGTCCCCGGGTATTGCCGCGTCCACCGCGCCCTGGATCGTCGGATAGTCGTCGGGGACAACGATAGTCGCAGCCGCCTCCTCAGCGTCTCCCTGCCGTTCCATTTTCGGCGACGTGAGGACACCGGCGCAGATCCACGGCGGAAGGCAGCTGTCGCAGTGGTTGTCATGGAAGAGACTGTTTATCCCATTTCGCACGATATCGTAGATCGTATTTCCATGGGCCGTGTTGCTCTGGACATAATTATTGTCCGTCACATAGATTCCATATAATTTGTTGTTGTCCGCACGGTTGCCTACGATAGAGTTTCCGATCGCGGAAAAAATGCCGTATATTCCGTTAGAGGAGAGCAGGTTGTCTTTTACCAAATTGTTTCCGCGGTTGAGTTCAATACCGATCCTTGCATTGAAGCAGGCCTCGCAATTTTCGATGATACAGTCGTCCTGGACCGAAATGCCGTTATACATGTTCCGCGAGATTCGGCATTCCGTGATCCTGACGCCGCTTCCGATGTGAACAATACCGCCGCCGATGTTGTTTTCTACTTCGGATTTTATGATTTTGGTGCCGGTTCTTCTGCCGTAAACACCATAATTGCCGTTATAGGACATGCGGCTGTTTTCGATGTGGAGGTTACTGCTGCTGTCATAAACTCCGTTGTAAGCGCCCTCAATCCTGCAACCGCAGATCCTGTTGTTGATGGTAGCGGTATCGAGAAAAATTCCGTAATTAATAATGTTAAAAATGCTCGTGCCTGAGACGGTGTTTTGCCCGCCGCCCAAAACACTTACACCATCCAGCCTGTAGTTCCGTATACAAAATGACCGGATCTCAACGCCGCTTGTGCCTTCCAGTGTAAATCCGGAGTCCAGCCGCCCCCCGCCGTCCAGCACAGCCCCTTCCTCGCCAACGATTTTAAGGCAGTTTTTGTTTACCGTTACCTGTTCGCGGTATACGCCGCTCCCAACGCTGATTATGTCGCCGGGGCTTGCCGCGTCAACGGCTTGCTGTATGGTCGGGTAATCGGCCGGGACGCGGAGATCCGCTATCGCGCAGGGTTCGGTTCCGCCCGTGCTGTCCGGCGCTTCGGGTTGTACATCCGCGAATCCCTTGCAGAGCCATGGCGGCAGGCTTTCTCCACATACATTTCCGCTTATGATATTCCGGGTCCAGACCCTCGCGATATCGAATCTTCCGTTGCCGGCCGCATTGTTGTCCCTGATGATATTTCC
>JBFWIW010000052.1:0-22072 GCA_050253535.1 Oscillospiraceae bacterium | reverse complement strand
AATTTGCCCCGAAAGATTGCAGCATCAACCGGTGTAGATGCGTTGGCACACGCCATCGAGTGTTTCACCAGCAACAAGGCAAATCCCTTCAGCGATATTTTTGCTCTGCAGGCGCTGGATTTGATTCTCAACAATATTGAGAAGGCGTGCGACGATCCTGAGGCGATGGATGCAAAAAACAAAATGCAGATCGCGAGCTTCTATGCCGGCGTTGCAATTACAGCATCCGGCACCACGGCGGTACATGCACTCAGCTATCCGCTCGGCGGCAAGTATCATATCGCGCACGGCGTATCCAACGCCATCCTGTTGGCGCCTGTTATGCGTTTCAATGAACAGGCCTGCCGGGAGAGACTGGCTGTTGTTTACGAACGCTGTATGAGAGGAAATGCTCCCTCAGAGGCGGAAAAAAGCGCGGCTGTAATAGCAAGGCTTGAAGCAATAGTGAAACATCTGGACATTCCTTCAAGTCTAAAGGAGTTTGGCGTTCCTTCGGAGGACCTTAATGTTCTGGTCGAAGCCGGTATGGCAGTGACACGCCTGCTTGAGAATAACATGAGAAATGTTACCGCAGAAGACGCAAGAAAAATCTATCAGGAAATCCTGTAGAGAGTTCGAAACTTTACTTGAAGGAAAGTTTTTTATGAAGGAAATTAAAGGCATCATTCCGCCGATTATAACCCCAATGAACGAGGATGAATCCATAAATGTACCGGTGCTCCGCCGGCAGGTGGACCGCCAGATAGAAAACGGCGTCCACGCGATCTTTTGTTTCGGAACCAACGGAGAGGGCTACATACTAAACAAAGAAGAAAAGAAGCTTGTTCTGGAAGCCGTTGTGGAACAGGCGGACGGCAGGGTACCCGTTTATGCCGGAACCGGATGCGTCGGCACAAAAGAGACCATAGAGCAGAGCAGAATGGCAAGAGATGTGGGAGCGGACGTTCTCTCCATCATAACCCCGAGTTTTGCTGCCGCAAGCCAGAATGAGCTGTATGAGCATTACAGCGCAGTCGCCAAAGCGGTGGATATGCCAATAGTGCTATACAATATTCCGGCAAGGACGGGCAACGCCATTCTGCCAGTTACTGTGGGCAGACTCGCCCGGGAATTTGATAATATCGTGGGCGCCAAAGACTCGAGCGGTAATTTTGACAATATTCTGCAATACATTGAACAGACGCGAGAAAACGGCAGCTTTGCCGTGTTGTCCGGCAACGACAGCCTGATTCTCTGGACTCTGATGGCGGGCGGAACAGGAGGAATAGCAGGATGCGCGAATGTTTATCCCAGAACCATGGCCTCCATTTATAACTGCTTTTTAGCCGGCGATATCGTTGGAGCTCGCAGGTATCAGGACAGTATCCGTTCATTCCGCGCCTGCTTTAAGTACGGTAACCCGAATACGGTGGTTAAGACGGCGGTAAATCTATTGGGTTACGATGTCGGTAAATGCCGGGCGCCATTCAACCAGCTGCCGGAAGAGGGAATCGCGGCGCTTAAGAAGGTGCTCAAAGAGAATGCCGACAAGGGTATATGCTGATGTAAGGATGTGAATTATGAAAAACAGACCGATTCTTGGAATTACCATGGGAGATCCCGCAGGCTGCGGTCCGGAAATCACTGTTCGCGCGCTCTCAGATGTCACTATTTACGAGCGTTGCCGTCCTCTGGTTGTCGGAGATATCAAGTGCATGCGTGACGCTCTACGCGTTACGGGTCACACTGAGATGAAGTTGAACCAGATTGAGAAACCGGGCGAGGGCAGATACGAATACGGCACCATTGATGTACTGCACTTGGAGCTTGTTGACTGGGATAAATTTGAGTACGGCAAAGTCAGCGCCATGTGCGGAAACGCCGCTTTCCAGTGCGTCAGAAAGGTTATTGAGCTGGCCATGGCGGGAGAGGTCGACGCGACCGTCACGAACGCGCTCAACAAAGAGGCCATGAACCTCGCGGGACACCACTTTAACGGTCACACCGAGATTTACGCTCACTATACCGGTACGGACAAATATACGATGATGCTTGCCCATGACGATCTGAGAGTCGTGCACGTCTCAACTCACGTCTCGCTGCGTGAAGCCTGCGACCGCGTAAAGAAGCAGCGGGTGCTGGACGTTATCCGCATTGCCGACAAGGCGTGCCGGGATTTGGGCATCGAGCATCCGAAGGTGGGCGTTGCCGGACTCAATCCCCACGCCGGTGAGGACGGTATGTTCGGACGTGAGGAAATAGAGGAGATCATGCCGGCTATCGAGGAGGCAAAAGCGGAAGGTATAAACGCGCTGGGGCCGGTTCCTCCAGATACGGCTTTTTCAAAAGCCCTGGGCGGCTGGTATGACATAGTGGTGTGCATGTACCATGATCAGGGCCATATTCCGCTCAAGGTGGTCGGGTTCGTATACAACAAGGCCGAAAAGAAGTGGGACGCCGTTGCCGGGGTAAACGTGACGCTCGGGCTTCCGATAATCCGCGCAAGCGTCGACCACGGCACAGCCTTCGGCCACGCGGGTATGGGCGTCGCCACCGAACTCAGCCTTGTAAATTCGATTGACTACGCGCTTAAAATGGCAGAACACCGCGAAGAGGGAAAAAGCAAATGAAATTTGTAATGACGCAGGCAGTCTGTCCGGAGGGCATGAAGCTGTTGGACGGCGCAGCGGACATATACGTTGCCGATAATCAGGACCCGAACAACTATCTGGATGAGATGAAGGATGCCGACGCGCTCATTGTGCGAATCGCGAAGTGCGACGGCCACGCAATCGAAAACAGTCCGAATCTGAAGGTCATTGGCCGCACGGGAGTCGGTTACGACAGCGTCGATGTAAAGAAGGCGACAGAGTTGGGAATCCCCGTTGTGATAACGCCCGGCGCCAACAACCGAAGCGTGGCGGAGCATGCCGTCGCCCTGATGTTCGCGCTTTCCAAAAACCTTTACGAAGGGCAGGCCGAGACTAAAGAAGGCAACTGGGAAATCAGAAACGCAAAGAAAGCCTTTGAGCTGGAGGGTAAGACCGTCGGCATCATCGGTCTCGGGGCCATCGGCAGGGAAGTGCTGAAAATATGCACCGGCTGCGGAATGAAAGCGGCGGGTTACGACCCGTTTCTGAGCCGCAGCCAGATCGAAGGTCTGGGAGCCGCGTACTACGGCGATTACAAAGCGCTTCTGAAGGACTGCGATATCGTAACGCTGCATGTCCCGCTTTCCGATGAGACGAAGGACATGATCAGCGCGGCGGAGCTGAAGACGATGAAGCCGACGGCGCTGATCATAAACTGCAGCCGCGGCGGAATCGTAAATGAAAGGGATTTGTGCGCGGCGCTTTCCGAAGGCGTTATCGCAGGCGCGGGAACGGACGTTTTCTGCAGCGAGCCGCCGAAACCGGACGACCCGCTTCTGAACACGCCGAATCTCATCATAAGCCCGCACTCGGCCGCCCAGACAAGGGAAGCTGTCGTCAAGATGGCGACCATGTGCGTTGAAGGCTGTCTCGCCGTCTGCAGAGGCGAGAAGTGGCCGTATGTGGCGGACAGAGCCGTTTATAACCACCCGAGGTGGGCAGGAAAGTAAATGAAAATTTTTCAGGCATCCTGCTTTGCAGACAAAATATATATAATTTGAAGGGAGAAAAACATGAAAAAGACCATTGCTCTGACCCTAGCACTAACTATGATTTTGGCATTGTTCACCGGATGTTCCAGCAACCAGCAACCCGCGGACGGTACCGCGAGCGCAACTTCAACCACAGTAACATCTGCAACCAGTACAGTAACAGCAGATACAGGCAGTTCCGTTGACCTCTCAAACGAATATCTTGTATTTGCAACGGATCAGGTTGGTACTTCTTCTTACAACATCGCTGTAGAAATGAGTAAATACTTTGAGGCTGCCGGAATTGGAACCGTCGATGTACAGCCAATCTCTCCGGGAGGTATGGGTTCGCCTTATCTGTTTAGTGCCGGCACCTGCGACATAGCATTTGTTAACGGCGCTCCCGCTAAATGGGCGAGAGAAACCGGAACCCTGGGAAAAGAACCAACCAGCGGCTATGAGGCCGTTGCAGGCGGTCTGACTGCCGTTACATGTGTTAACCTTTTTACAAATGCTTTTATTGAGAAATACGGAGTAACAACAATTGAAGAGGCTCTCCGCCAGAAGCTCCCCGTGCGTATTGGATGCTCAAATCCCGGTTCCATGGATAACCAGTGTGTACAGCTCTTTCTGGATTACATGGGTGTTACTAAGGAAGATCTTGAATCCTGGGGCGGGAGCTGGGTTACCGGCGGCGGCTCAGACATGTCGGCAATGATCTCAGATGGACAGCTTGACTATTATCTTGATCAGACTTCGGCCAACTCATCAACAATGACAGAAATAGCTATGACTACAGATGTTACTTTCCTGCAATGGGAAGATGCCACAATTGATCATTTTGTCAATGATCTCGGATTCCAGAGAGTCGCGCTTCCAGCGAATTCCTTTAAAAATCAGGACAAGGAAATAGTCATGCCGGGTTCACCGGACTGCCTCTTCGTTTCTGAGAATTTAAGCGAAGATGTCGTGTACGTTCTGACAAAAACAATTTGTGAAAACAGAGACGCTCTTGTCGCTACGTATGCTTCACTTGCACCTTTTGATCCTGAAACCTGCTGGGAGTCTGAAAAGATTGGAGGAAATCCGCTTCATCCTGGCGCAGAAAAATATTACAAGGAAATGGGCTATATTAAATAACAGACTTTTGCATGTATGCTGATCGCTACTGGGAGAAGGAGACTTTTTGAAGTCTCCTTCTCCGTACGAAGAAAGGGAGCCTTTTATGATTAGAACAGGATTTGATGACTCCGGAAAGAAAAAGACCGCGAAACAGACCGACAATAATGTCACCGAACCGGATCCGGTTCCTATTGATGAAAAAACTGCAATCTCTGAAAAGATGTCTAAGCTCTCCAAACCGACTTATATAATACTGGCGATTTTATCTGTGCTGTATCTGTCGTTTCAGGTGTATGTCAAGGTTATCTATCCTCTGGATAAGTGGATACAGTTGCCCCTGCACCTGTGTATTTCGTTGATAATAGTATTTTTATATAAGCCGTTAGCCAATAAATATAAAAAG
Source organism: Oscillospiraceae bacterium (assembly GCA_050253535.1). Lineage (GTDB taxonomy): Bacteria > Bacillota > Clostridia > Oscillospirales > Oscillospiraceae > JBFWIW01. The sequence continues at coordinate 16,946 of JBFWIW010000052.1, read as the reverse complement.
AAATTCCTGTGGGCAGTCGACGTGCTGCTTATAGCGGGGAGCTGCTTCGTTCTCTATTATTTTGTAACAAACGTAGAGTATCTTAACTTCAGAGTTCTCAGTGTTGATCCGATGACAACTATGGATTTAATAGCTGCATATGTTTTACTTGTGATCCTGATGGAAGCTGTGAGACGGTCTCTCGGACTTACTTTGTTTTTCGTAATTCTATTTTTTATAACTTATGCTTTTTTAGGGCAGCATCTTTCCGGAACATTTCAGTTCAGCGGAATGACATGGAAGCAGTTCGGCGAGCTTCTGACAATGAGTTTAAACGGAATATTCGGCTCACCACTCAGCATCTCCGCGAGCACGATATTCTATTTTATGATTTTCGGCGCCTTTTTTTCAACCTGTGGCGGAGGTCAAGTTCTTATAGACCTTGGAATGAAATTGAGCAACAAAACTGTGGGCGGCCCCGCAAAGGCTGCAGTGCTTTCATCCGGGCTCATGGGTATGATATCAGGTTCGGCTGTAGCTAACGTTACAACAACCGGCGTGCTAACTATTCCCTTAATGAAAAGGACTGGATATACGCCGGAAGAGGCCGGTGCCATTGAAGCTGTTGCATCTACTGGCGGTCAGATAATGCCGCCTATAATGGGCGCAGGCGCCTTTATAATGGCTGAAATGATCGGTATAAGCTATGCGAAAATTGCACTTTCAGCACTTATACCCGCACTCGGATATTATTTAGCGATATTCCTGGTTGTACATATGATCGCCAAGAAGAAAAGTCTTACGAAGGCCCCTGAAGCAGCCATCAAGACCCCGGCTATGCTTCCCAGGCTTTATAGGCTGCTTCCAATGATTATTGTTGTTGTATTGATATTTATGGGATACTCGCTTCCGCGCTGCGCTCTGATTGGAACGGCACTGTCCATAATAATCGGTGCTTTTAGCAAGGAAACGCGCATGACGATAAAACAGTACCTCAATATGCTTATGGACGGAATAAGACAGGCAACGAATATAGTCATACCAACGGCTGCATGCGGCATTATGATCGGCATAGTAATTCGTTCCGGAGCTGCCGTGAAGATCGCAAAGTTGATAGCTACATCAGGCAACGAAAGTCTCCTTCTGGCTCTCATTATAACGTTGATTGGATGTATACTTCTTGGTATGGCTTTGCCAACAGTTGCTGCCTATTTGATTGCAAACGTTCTTTTTTGCTCTTCGATACAGGGGCTGGGTGTTGAAGCCCTCGTTGCCAATATGTTCATCTTCTACTTCGGTGTTGTCGCGCAGATCACACCTCCCGTCTGCCTTGCCTCTTTCACAGCGGCAGGAATATCAGGAGGAAGCTCGTGGAAGACGGGGTGGAAAGCTTTCACATTCGCATTGGCAGGTTTTTTAGTTCCATTTATATTCATATACGATCCTTCAATACTTTTGATTGGTTCTGTCCCTCAGATAATTTACTCATCTGCGGTTCTTGCAATTGGTATCTACTTCCTTGCCTGTGCAGTTACCGGCTACCAGTTCAAGATACTCAATCCGATCGAAAGATCAGTACTCATCGCGGCTGCGCTGATGATGATTATTCCGGAACATGTTTCAGATTTGATAGGCTTTTTAATTGGCATCGGCATGTTAGTATTTAATATTATGAAAAGCAGGCAAAAAAACGAGAAGAAAAAAATCATTTCTTGAGATATAACATTGTAATATTGGGAATGGCCTTGCCGCACATAAAAGTGTGGCAAGGCTGACGGAATCCGGTATTGAAAAAAGGCAAATGAGCTCTTTTTTTCACAACCTTGGAGTATAGCTATTGTATTTCAAAATACTTGGATTTAAACTCTGATTATTCTATAACATCGGATGACTGTTAAATTCATAAGTAAGTGCTTTTACTTGATGACATCCCGAATTGTACGAACAGTAATCCGAAAAGATGAACTGGAATATTCCATGTGGTAATTGTGGTCCCAACAAACGCACTTGCTTGGATAAAATATAATGACAGATAACTGTACTGATTCATGTTACCTACTGAAATTGCTGAAATAATATGAACTTGCAAATATTTTTTTGCAAGTAATACCCATCGCTCAATTTGTCTTCTAATTAAGGCAGCAAGAGAAAAAAACACGGTATAATTATGTTGATTTATACAGTTGTCATGAAATTACAAAAATGAGATCGTTAGAGAAGGAGATATCAATAATGATTGTTGACCGTATTGAGGGATTGGATAAATATAACGGTAGCATTCCCAATCTTTCAGATGCATTGAAATTTATTAACGAAAATATTAATGCTAAACCCGGTAAATATGTCTTTGAAAACGGCTTCGCTATTGTGCAGGCAGGAACAACGATTCCCGCTGATAGCGGTATGTTTGAAATTCACAGAGAGTATCTGGATTTGCAGGTCCTACTGGAGGGCAACGAGTATATTTTATGGAACAGAGTAGAGAAAATGACGCTGGCAGACGAATACGACCCAGAGAAAGACAAACTCGCTCTAAAGGGAGAGGGGAGCATTTTGGAAATGCAGCCTGGAATGTGCTGCATTCTGTTTCCTTCCGACGCTCATAAAGGAGGCAGGCATATTGGCCTTCCGCTTAAATATAAAAAAATTATAATCAAACTCAAATTAAGATAATAACAATTTTCACATTTCATGCAGACGCACGGCGAGACCGTCTTTGATGAAAACGGCAGGATCAAAGACTTTGTAAGAGCGGCCCGCAGCAAGGGCATTTGGATGGACGACTGCCACGGCCGCGTCCACTGGTCCTTCGAGAACCTTAAAAAATCCTTTGACGACGGTTTTTATCCCGACATCATCAGTTCCGATGTCGTCCGCATAAGCACCTTCATCCGCCCCGGGTTTTTCCTTCTCCATGCAATGGGCGTCAATTCCGCCGCCGGTATGGACACGCTTGAGATTCTGAAAGCTGTTACATATACGCCGGCCAAAGCATTGGGTATATTGGACAAAGCCGGAACACTTGAAACGGGAACGCCGGCGGATATCTGCGTGATGGACGTCCGTGACGACGACCGGGTATACGACGACTGGTGGGGCGGTTCCTGCAAAGGAAATAAGACGTTTGTTCCACTCATGACCATGAAATCCGGAACTGTTGCCTATCGGCAGATTTTCTATTAATTCGCTTACTCCTCATATTTTGAGCTGCCGCTAAAAAACGTAAGCGCTCTGCCTTTTCGAAAAGGCGGAGCGCTTACGTTTTGCAATTAATGAAGTCAATCCTGCCAGAGAAGCAGGTTGCCGGCCTTATCAAATGGGAGCGGCGCGGGATCACCCATTATTTCGATTCCGGGGATATCCTGAACCTCTTTCCAGAATGCTCTGGAGAGATAGATCTCCTCGATGTCCAGGCTGTTGTGTATCAAGACAACTTTCGGATTTGAGGGATCAAAGTGGTTGCAGGTTTTGATGGCGCCGCGGATGGCCATATCGTCGTCGCGCAGTACCATGGGCAGCTTTATGGGGAGAAATACGGTGGAAGTCAGCGCGTTTGGATAGGTCTCCATAAAGTTGAGCTTGTTGTAAAAACGCAGAGTCGTCGTATCGGCCTGCCCGATGCCGAGGCCGTTGCCGTGTGAGACATCGGTTAAGTCCAGAACCACAGTCCGCTGCTTCTGAATCCCTCCGCTGCCGTAGGGCGTGTTCCATGTGCCGGTTATATTCGGGTCCATACCGCTGCCGGAAAAGTTCTTGCCGAGCTCCCCGACGACAAGCACGTCTGTCCTGTCCACCAGAATTCTGGGCATGAGATCGAACGCGTATTTCAGAAGCTCAGGCTCTTTTTCGGGGATTTCTTCATTTTTCAGCACGGCTATACGGTTTGCTTTGTCATAGGCGTTTTCAATGGTAGCCACGCCGAACAGGACTTTCGTATGGGTGCGGACATAGTTGCCGAAGAGGGGAATGCGCGTCTTGAAGGTACCGAAGCCGTCCCGATGGAGGCTGTCTGCCCCGGCCTGCTTACCCAGGCCTATGCACATCATCTTGGTGAGGCCGGATTCAATGGGCCCGCGGAAGGCGCTGTGCGGCTTTATTCTGCCGAAAACCACGATGCCGTCTGCTTCAAAGGCGTGCCTGTCGACCCGCACCTCAAGCAGCTTGCCGTCCTCTTCAACATCCCCCAGCCGAACGGTTTCCATACTGGATATAACCGGGCAGCCGCAGAACGCTTCGGTTATCCCGTAGCTTGTGAGTATCGCGCGCTGACCCTCCGCCGTAGCGCCGCCATGGCTGCCCATGGCGGGTATTATAAACGGCCTGCACCCGCATTTCTGAAGATAACGGGCGATCTCCCGCAGGATGACGTTCTGCCGGTCGATACCGCGGCTGGAGGCTGTGATGCATATGCTCATACCGGGTTTCAGAAGGGCAGAGGCCTTTGCCGCTTCAAGCTGTTTTTCAATCTCCGCCGGCAGGTCTTCGATCTTTGTGTCGTTAAATTTCTGGCGGACAGGGAACATGTCCGGTATGCGCGTGTTTTTAAGCAGGTCTTCTACGACGCTGTAATCTTCAAAGCTGTGATTCGGATTTTCCATAGAAACCTCCAATTCAAATAGCGGCATATTCGCGGTATTTCTCAATATGTTCGTCGATGCGGCGCTTTTCCTCCTCGGTAATCGGTTCTGTGGGACGGATCACCCTGTCGGAACTGAAGCCGAGCCTGCTCATGGCGTATTTTGTGCTGGAGGTCTGACTCTTTGCCATGGGATAAAGTTTGCAGATCTCGTCGAGCAGCTTGCCCCATTTCATGCATTCGTCGATATTGCCGGCCTTTCCCGTCTCGTAGACCTTAATATGCGGGACAGGGAACAGCGGCGCGAGTGAAGGGACGAAGCCGTCCGCGCCCATCAGCATACTGGGAACGGCGAGACTTGTCGTGCCCTGATGCAGCAGAAAATCCGTGCCGCGGAAATACTGCAGCAGCTTTATGAAGTTCGGGAAGTTGCCGGAGGAGTCCTTGATACCGATGACCTTGTCGATCTTGCTGATTTTGATGATCGTGTCCGCATTCAGGTTCTGCATGGTAAACATCGGGATATTGTAAATCATCAGGTTGCAGCTCGTATTTCTGCTGATGGCCTCAAAATGGCGTACGGTTTCATCCTGCGTGGCGTGCCTTGCGTAAAAAACCGATGTGACAACGGCGGTTTCGCCGCCCATATCCTCAAAACGTTTGATGTTCTCGATGACACGCTCCGTGCTGGTGTCCATGCATCCGGCCATGACGGGCACCTTGCCGCGGCAGGCGTCTATAGAAATACTTATCGCCCGGTCCCGCTCCGCCTGCGTGAGGCTCATACACTCGCCGTTCGAGCCGCAAACGAATATGCCGTGTATGCCGTTTTCTATACAGTGATCGATCAGAAGGCGCATGGCCTTTTCGTCCACCTTTTCGTTTTCGTCAACAGGGGTAATAATTGGCGGTATAACGCCGATAATTTTCTTTTCCATTTCGCTCAACCTTTCGGATAAAATATTTATCAAATATAGCTTACATCATCAGAATCCATGTGTCTTGTGAAAAAAACCGTATGTATTTACACTTATCTCAGATTAAAATTTTATTGGAGAAGAAGTTGTTCTTGCGGTTACTATTGTGAAATGTTATTATAAAGTGGAGGTGAGAAAACGTGCTCCATAATATCTCGGTACACCGGATAGTGAAAGACATCAAAAAAACTGGGCAGTATATCGAAACACACAAACATGAATATTATCACTTTATTTACGGGATTTGCGGAAACGCGTGCGTTACCGTTGATAAAACTGATTATTTGCTCGAAAAAGGGACGCTTGTCATGGTGCCGCCTGGGACTGATCATGCCGTATACAGCCTGGATACTTCCTGTAGTCTGAGCATAAAGTTTACATGCGACAGAAATATAAAAAATAAAATTCAGGGTCTTCCGATATGCCTTAAGCATTTGGACGAATATCAGGATGAGATGTTGAAAAGCCTTTTTGAGGAGGCCGTCAACCAGCAGGCATGCTACGGTGAAATGATCGATCTGAGATTTAATGAGCTGCTTATTCTTCTGGAGCGCAGGTTCAAAGCGGAAGCCGACAGCAAAAGGACGATATATCCGCTTCCGACTTCCACAAGAAAGAAACGGCTGCAGAAGGGGATTGAATTTATCCAGAATAATCTGGAGAAGCCGATAACTGTGGCACAGGTGGCGGAGGTCTGCGGGTACCATAAAAATTACCTTACGGAGGTATTCAGAGGGGAGACCGGATTTACGCCAAACGAGTACATATGCCAGGGAAAAATGGCAATGGCCCGAGATCTTATGCTCTATTCCGATCTCAACATAACGCAAGTTTCAGAAAAGTTGGGTTTTGAAAGTATCCATTATTTCAGCCGGGTATTCAAAAAGACGATGGGAATACCGCCTAGCGAATATATTTTCCGCACGAGATCTGATAAGGGTATAAACATAATACATAACAGGTATACGCCGCCGGGAGAATTTGAAATCCCGCTGAAGGATAGCGCAGATCTGAAAGCACCTGAAACAGCTATCATTGATAACACAAGTTTATAGAGAATTACAGATATTTGACGCCTAACATATACGGCAGATATACATAAAGTTAAAAGGAGTGTTTTTTAAATGGTTATCGTCCCCAAAAACCAAATGAAGACCGACGCGCTTCCCGGGCGCGGTATACAGAGAGCGGTAGGGAAGGACAGCGCTTCGCTGAGCGATTCTATGACGGTCGGGTATGCCTCATACAGCGAGGAATACGGTATTATGGAGCCGCACTGCCACGCCGAAGAGACAGTAATTATTTTTGACGCAAAGGACGGCAGTGTATGCTGGGGCCCGGAAAAGGACAATCTGACACATAGCCGTAAGCTGGAGCGCGGTATGGTTCTGCACATACCCGAAAACGAATGGCACGCATTTTACTATGAGCCGGGCGGCTTTGTAGATATTGTCTTCATATACGGAACATCGGAAAATGTCAGGCCGGAGGACAATAAGCAGCGGTAAAAACTTATAACAGAAGACCCCGCATAGTGTAAGCCGTTTACGGCTTACACTATGCGGGGTCTTTTGCTTTTTAGGTTCCGCTTTTATAGGCGTTTTATTCGCTCTTTTCCGTACCCGCGTTTGCAAGCATGAGCTTTAAGCGGTTTTCCTGATTGATCTGCGTCGCGCCCGGATCATAGTCGATTGCGACTATATTGACATCGGGATTTCGCTCTTTTATAGGCCTCATCATGCCCTTTCCGCAGATGTGGTTGGGCAGGCAACCGAAGGGCTGCGTGCAGACAATGTTTTTGACGCCCTGTTCTGCGAGCTCCAGCATTTCGGCGGTAAGGAGCCAACCCTCGCCCATTTTTGCCCCGAGGCCTATGTACCCGGCGGTCAGAGTGCGCGTATGCTCGAAGCTTGTAGGTGGGGAAAATGTCTTGTCGTCCAAAATTATTTTTATAAGGTCTTTCTGCTTTTTTATAAGGAAATAATATATGTATTTTACGAATATGCTCTTTATTTTTCGCACGCCGTAGAGCTTTGTATCCATGATGCTGTCAAAAACACTGTAAAGGCAGAAATCCAGAAGTCCCGGAACGACCACCTCCGCGCCCTCGGAGACAAGGAAGTCCTCAAGGTTGTTGTTTCCGAGAGGGGAGTATTTTACAAAAATCTCGCCGACCACGCCGACCTTTATCTTCGGTGTACGCGCCATCGGGATGGCGGCGAAGTCACGTAAAATCTCGCAGTAATGTTGCTTTACCCGCTTATACGAGAGCCGGAGGCTGTGCGCCATCTCGTCAGTCAGTTTTTTTGTCCAATAGTCCGCCATTTTTTCGGCGGATCCCGGCTCTTTTTCATATGGCCGGCACTGGTTTTTGAGCGACATGAGAAGGTCGCCGTACAGAACCCCGTAGAGCATGCAGTGCAGCATCGGAAGCGTGAGCTTCCATCCCGGGTGCTTCTCTATCCCGGCTAGACTGAAAGATATGACGGGGATGTACTCGTAGCCGGCCTTTATGAGCGCCTTCCGAAGGAGCGAGATGTAGTTTGAGGCACGGCAGCCGCCGCCGGTCTGGAACAGGATAAGCGCGGTTTTGTGGGGGTCGTATTTCCCGCTCTGCAGTGCGTTTATAAACTGACCGATTACAAGAAGGGCGGGGTAGCAGGTATCGTTGTGGACATATCGCAGTCCCGTATCCGTTATATCGCGGCCGTAGGTCTCCAATAGTTCGGCCTTATAGCCGTAGGAGCGGAGAATGTTTGCTATCATTTTAAAGTGCATTGGGAGCATGGTAGGGATAAGTATTGTGTAATCCCGCTTCATCTCCTCTGTAAACTGGATGTAATATTCACTCATGAAAACCGTTTCTCTCCTCCAGAGCGCCAAGTAAGCTGCGGAGTCTTATCTTTACAGCGCCCAGGTTAGTTATTTCGTCAATCTTAATTTGGGTATAGAGCTTTCCTCTCATTTCGAGAATCGAGCGCACCTCGTCTGTTGTAATCGCGTCTATGCCGCAGCCGAACGAGACAAGCTGGACAAGCTCGACGTCCGGATTCTCAGCAGCGAACGTTGCCGCACGGTAGAGCCTTGCGTGGTATGTCCACTGGTTCAATACGTGAACGGCCTGTGGTTCGGCCAGATGAAAGACGGCGTCCTCACTAACAACGACAAAGCCGAGCGACGTGGCGAGATTGTCTATCCCGTGGCCTATTTCCGTATCGATATGATAGGGTCTTCCCGCGAGTATCATGATGCGCCGCCCGGTCTCTCTGGCAAAAGCTATGGCCTTTGCGCCCTCCGACTTTATGGCCGCCATGTATGTGTCATAGGCGCTGAAGCCCTTCGCCACGGCGCGTTTTACTTCGGAGCGTGTAATGCCTTGGAAACGGCCGCTTAGCGATAAATATAGAGATTTTGCGAGCGCTTTCTGATTGTTGATGTTTAGATACGGGTACAGGAAGGTGACACTCCTCAGATTATCCATGTTGCCCCGCAGAAGTTCGGAATAATAGGCGACGATGGGGCAGTTATAGTGGTTAGCGCTCTCTTTTTCGTCTATGTTGTAAGTCAGGCAGGGATAGAATATTGCGTCGACTCCACGCTCTATAAGGCTTTCCATATGCCCGTGCATTATCTTGGCGGGATAACAGGCGGTGTCCGACGGGATTGAGAACTGGCCCTTTTCATATATTTTCTTCGACGACAGGCCGGAGAGTACGACCTCAAAGCCAAGAGACGTGAATATGCCGTACCAGAGAGGCGCAAGCTCGTACATTCCGAGGGCGAGCGGCAGGCCGATTGTTCTATTCCGTCTGCCGCTTTGCGGTTTAAGGGCGGTTATGTAGTCCCTCTTAAATTTGTAGAGGTTTGGTATATCAACTGAGGCCTTGGCAAGGCCGAGGCCTTTTTCACACTGGTTGCCGGATATGAATTTTGCGCCGTCCGAAAAGGTGTTGATCGTCAGATGGCAGTTATTTGTGCAGCCCCGGCACACGGTGGACTTAGACGTATGCGCAAAAGTCCTGAGCTTCTCCGGTGTTATCAGTTTTGTTTTTTTCGTATGCATGGCATAGAGCGCCGCGCCGTAAGCTCCCATTAGTCCCGCGATGGACGGACGGGTGACGTTCCGTTTTATTTCTATTTCGAACGAGCGGAGTATTGCGTCGTTTAAAAACGTCCCGCCCTGTACGACAATGTGCTGCCCAAGCTCATCGGGGTTTGCTGCCCGTATGACCTTATAGAGTGCGTTCCGCACGACACTCATGGAGAGCCCCGCAGAGATATCCTCGACCGTCGCGCCGTCCTTCTGCGCCTGTTTCACCGATGAGTTCATAAAAACAGTGCAGCGGCTCCCAAGGTCGACGGGGGATGTTGAGAAAATGCCTTTTTGCGCGAATTCCTCGATTTGATAGCCCATAGATTTCGCAAACGTCTCGATAAATGAGCCGCACCCGGAGGAGCACGCCTCGTTGAGCATTATGCTGTCTATGGCGCCGTTTCTTATCTTGAAGCACTTGATGTCCTGCCCGCCGATGTCGAGGATGAAGTCGACTTCCGGTTTGAAATAGCGTGCGGCTGTGTAATGCGCAATCGTCTCAACGACGCCTGTGTCCACACCAAAGGCGCTTTTTATGAGATCCTCGCCGTAACCGGTAACCGCGCTGCCGCAGATGTTTATGCGGTCGGCACATAGCTCGTATATACGCTCCAACTGCTCTTTTACTATCTCGACGGGGCTGCCGTTATTTGAGTTGTAATATGTATAAAGGATGTCGCGGTTTTCAGTTATGAGTACGAGCTTTGTAGTCGTACTGCCGCAGTCTATCCCGAGATAAGCGTTTCCGGCGTAGGTCTCAGTGGGAATTGAGGCCACCGTATCGCGCGCATGGCGCTCGCAGAATTCCTCGTATTCCGCAGCGTCTTTGAAGAGTGGTCTTAAGCGGTTTGCGGAAACACTCTGCGACGCGGCCTTTCCAATAGCGTCTGTTATCGATTGGAAGGTGAATGACTGCGACTGCTTATCGGAATAGATGGCGGCTCCGATAGCTACCGCGAACCGGCCGCATTCGGGGAAAACAGCCGTCTCTTCATTAAGTTTAAGCGTTTCCGTGAATCGATCGCGTAAACCCTTGCAGTAATAGAGCGGACCGCCGAGAAACATGACGCGCCCTTCAATCCTGCTGCCCTGTACGAGGCCGGCAATTGTCTGATTTACAACGGCTTGGTAAATGCTTGCCGCGATGTCCGCCTTGCCGGCGCCCTGGTTTAAAAGAGGCTGTATGTCGCTCTTCGCGAAAACGCCGCAGCGGGAGGCTATGGGATAGAGCCGGGTGTGTTTGAGGCTGAGTTCATCAAGCTCTGCGACTGAGACGTTAAGAAGCGTCGCCATCTGGTCTATAAAAGCGCCTGTCCCGCCGGCACATGAGCCGTTCATGCGCTCGTCGGTACCGCCTTTAAAGAAAATGACCTTGGCGTCTTCACCGCCGAGCTCAATGACAACGGAGACGTCCGGTTCGAGTTCTTTTATCACCTCGCCGGTGGCGTAAACCTCCTGAACGAACGGGATATCGGCAGCTTTGGCGAGCCCGAGTCCGGCCGAACCGGATATTGCCACCTGAAAACTGCTCCCTTTAAGAAGCGGCTCGATCTCCCTTACCATATCGAGCGCTTTTTTGCGAACCTGGGAAAAATGGCGCTCATAGCGCTCGTAAATTACCTCTTGGTTCTTTATGACGACGACTTTCAGCGTGGTAGAGCCGACGTCAATGCCTACCAATGTCTTTTCAAAAGAAACAGAGCCTATATAAAGCGTTTCCTTTGCTTCTGGTTCATCAATTTTTACCATATTTGTTTCACCATACGAGTAGTGATGTCGCCAATGGCGGCATCAGAGACAGTATTTAAAATAAAGAATAAACAGCACAATATGTGCTATCGCTATAACAGGGACGCCTATAAAAAACTTCTTATGCTTCGTTTTATGGTTGAATATGTACATCCCGAAGAGCCCGCCCAGTGAGCCGCCGATTATTATCATCAAAAAGAGAGCCTTTTCACTTATCCGGCGCTTATGGTAGATAGCCTTAATTTTATCTGTCGCCATCATAATGAAGGAGACGATGTTTATTACCAGAAGATAAATAGATAGAGGAGTCACGCGGATTCCGCCTTTCAAGTATATTCCTTATGTACAGGGCGGATATAATCCGCCCGGAGAAGGTACTTTATGCGTTATCGGTGCCGGTCTCGGTCTGCCTGAACAGGAGAGAAATACACCAGATAGCGGCGAGGCCAACCAGCGTGTAAACGACTCTGCTGACCGAAGAGGTCTGCCCACCAAAGAGATATGCGACCAGATCAAACCTGAATATCCCGACGAGACCCCAGTTAAGGCCGCCGATAATCGCAAGTACAAGGGCAATTCTGTCCATTATCACAAATCATTCCTCCTTTTCTTACGGGACTAATATGCCCGAAAAAAAAAGGAATATACGCCAGTGGGATACTATAGGTAAAACCGTACAAAGTGCATTATACTAAATCAGGAGCATTATAGCACAGCAAAAAGAAAAATCACAGTGTGTTTTTTATCCGTAATAACAAAATATCTCCTTAAAACGTAAATTTGTAAATTGATGTTTGAAAAAATTACAGTCTATAGTATAATCGATATAATCGAAAAAAATATTTCGACAGGAGGCACAGCATGAACGAAGTTTTAAGACTCCTTGAACAGGACGGAAGATACAATGCCGGACAGATTGCTGCAATGACTGGCAGTGACACGGCTGAAGTTGAAAAACTCATAGCACAGTACGAAGCAGACGGCATAATTTTAGGCTACAGCGCTATCGTGGATTGGGACAAGACAAGCGACGAAAACGTTACGGCGCTCATAGAGGTAAAGATATCCCCGCAGAGAGGCGATGGGTATGACCGCATAGCTGAACGCATCTTCCAGTACGAGGAGGTAGAGAGTCTTTACCTGATGTCGGGCGCATATGACCTTGCCGTCCATATCTCCGGCAAATCGATGAAGGCAATATCGCATTTCGTTTTTGAGCATCTCGCCACCATAGATGGCGTGACCTCGACGGCGACGCACTTTATACTAAAAAAATATAAAGAGAACCACCGCGCTTTCTCAGTTGCGCCCGAGCAGGAGGAAAGGCTTTTATTCGTATGATCGATTATAATAATGTATTATCCGACGGCGTAAAATGCCTGAAACCGTCGGGCATCAGGAAATTTTTTGACATACTTGAGGATATAAACGACGCTATATCTCTGGGTGTCGGCGAGCCTGATTTTGTCACTCCGTGGCATATAAGGGATGCCGGTGTGTATTCGCTCGAAAAGGGTTTTACAAAATATACGTCGAATGCGGGTATGACTGAGCTGCGAAAGGCAATATCAGCTTATCTGAAGCGCCGCTTCGATCTCGAATACAGATATGACAAGCAGATGATAGTGACTGTCGGCGGGAGCGAGGGTATAGACATTTCCTTGCGCGCACTCGTTAATGCGGGAGACGAGGTCATTATTCCGCAGCCTTCCTTCGTTTGCTACGGGCCTCTCGTATCACTTACAGGGGGAGTTCCGGTATTTGTCACAACTAAGGCTGAAAACGAATTCCGCCTCACGGCTGAGGAGCTCCGTGCCGCGATAACGCCGAGGACAAAGGTCCTCATTTTGCCCTTCCCAAACAACCCGACCGGTGCCGTTATGGAGAGAAACGACCTCGAGGCGGTAGCCGACGTGCTCCGAGGTACGGACATAATGGTGATTTCAGACGAGATATATGCCGAACTGAGCTATGGCATACACCATACATCTATTGCTAATATTCCCGGTATGTACGAGCGCACACTCGTTGTGAACGGATTTTCAAAAAGTTACGCTATGACAGGATGGCGTATGGGCTATGTGTGCGGCCCAGCCGAACTTATTACACAGATGATGAAGATACATCAGTATGCAATCATGTGCGCCCCTACGACGAGCCAGTATGCCGCCATAGAGGCAATGAAAAACGGCGACAAGGACATAGCATCCATGCGCAAGGAGTACGACCACCGCAGATGCTACCTCCTTGATGGACTGAAGGGAATCGGGCTTGACTGCTTCGAGCCGAAGGGCGCATTCTATGTGTTCCCGAGTATAATGAGGACGGGCATGACATCTGAGGATTTTTGCAAAAATTTCCTTCTGGAGGAAAAAGTCGCCGTCATTCCGGGGACAGCTTTCGGCCAGGGAGGCGAGGGTTTCGTCAGGATGTGCTATGCCTCATCGGTAAATAATATAACTGAAGCGCTTACCAGACTGGAGCGTTTTTTAAAAAAACTCTGAGGAGTGTAGCCCTATGAAATATATCCTAGTTATAGGCGACGGTATGGCCGATGATCCCGTTATCGAGCTCGGCGGAAAGACGCCGCTACAGTTTGCAGACATCGCGACCATGGATTATCTCGCCGAGCACGGTGAGCTCGGGAGCGTGTTCAATGTTCCCGAGGGGCTTCCTGCGGGGAGCGATACGGCTATACTCTCAATAATGGGCTGCGACCCCAATTTCTGTTATACGGGAAGAGCGCCGCTGGAGGCTGCCGCCACAGGCATAAAACTAGAGCCGGGTGACGCGGCCTATCGCTGCAATATGGTTGCATATGAGGATTCGGACAAGCCGTTTTTTGAGAAGAAGATACTGTCACACAACGCCGGCTCAATTGAAGGACAGGATTCCTATGATATAATCACGTGGCTTATGAGCGAGCCGGAATTCTCTGCACTTTCTGAAAAGGCGCACCTGATCGTGAACAGAGCCTATTCCTTCCGGCACATCGCCGTGCAGAAGGCGGATATTAAGGGCATAAGGCTTATCCCGCCACACGACCACCTCGGCGAAGTAATAGGGCCTCTCATGCCTTCCGGGTGCGAGAATGCAAAGGTACTTCTCGAGCTGATGGAGCTCGCGCATAAAAAACTGGACAGGCACCCGATAAACATGCGCCGCCGGGCGGAGGGAAAACTTCCGGCAAACGGCATATGGTTCTGGGCAGAGGGTACGGCCGTTGCCCTGCCGAACTTTATCGAAAACTACGGAAAAAGCGGGGGCGTCATCTCCGCAGTCCCTCTGTGCCACGGCATAGCCGCGCTTGCAGGACTCAAAATGATATCCGTTGAAGGGGCCACAGGCGAACTGGAGACGAATTACGAGGGCAAGGCACGGGCGGCGCTTGAGGCGCTCAAAAGCGATGATTTTGTGGCCATACATGTCGAGGCGCCGGACGAATGCACCCATAATGGTGACCTGAAAGGTAAAATCCAGGCCATCGAAAATATTGACAAACGCGTCTTAGCCCCTCTTGTCGGAATGCTCCGTGAGGTGGGATATGATTACCGTATGCTGATTTTGAGCGATCATAAGACGCTCACCTCCACAAGAGGACACGACGGCGGCGCGGTGCCTTACATTCTCTATGACAGCAGAAAGGAAAACGGCTCGAAACTGCCTTACTCCGAGGAAAACGGACTTCGCGGCAGAACCGTTTCGGCTGGGGTCGCGTTAATGTCGATGCTGTTTGAGGTAAAATGAGAACTATTACTGAGTACGCTTACGCAAAACTTAATCTCTCGCTCGACGTCATCTCAAAAATGCCTGACGGCTACCACGAGATGCGCATGGTGATGCAGACGGTTTCGCTATGCGACGATGTGAAGATAGCTGTCAAAGACGGTGAGAGCTCCGTGCGGGTCCGTACGGATAAACCATTTCTCCCGGGTGACGAGGGGAATATAGCGGGCAGGGCTGCGCGTATCTTTTTGAGTGCCGCCGACATTTCTGATTTTGACATAGATATAATAATTAACAAACGAATACCGGTGTGTGCGGGGCTTGGCGGAGGGAGCGCGGACGCTGCTGCTGTTCTGCGAGGACTTAACCGGATTTTTTGCACTGAATTTTCGCAGGCGGACCTCGAGTCAATGGGACTCTCCGCGGGGGCGGACGTACCGTTCTGCATATCCGGCGGGACGAGCCTTGCCGAGGGAAAGGGCGAGATACTGACTTCGCTCCCGCCGCTTCCAGACTGTTTTATAGTCATCTGCAAGCCCCAGTTTTCCATCTCTACGCCTGAGCTGTTTTCCCGCATAAAATGCGACGCTATTAAGCTCCGACCTGATACGGACGGAATACTTTCCGCGCTTAAGGACGCTGATTTCGCCGGGATTGTGCGCAGACTATACAATGTTTTCGAGGATGTGCTGGGCCAGAAGCGTGAGACGATAGATGTCATAAAAAGCGTCCTTTACGACCACTCTTCGCGCGGTGCCGCCATGAGCGGAACGGGTTCCGCCGTTTTCGGAATATTTGAGAAAAAAGAGGACGCAGAGGCCGCCTATTCGCAGCTTTCCACTTTATATTCGGAATGTTTTATAACAAAAAATGTCCCTATGCTTGCCATAGAAGTATAACGCTCTCAAATGCGGGTTCGTATCAGCGTGTTATGCTTAATGTTTAAAAACTTTTTTTGCGGTCGATAATATGAACGTAAGTTACATATTACCGGCCGTTTTTCTGCTTAATAAGGAGGCAAAAATGCGAAAATGGATACAAGCGGGGATATTATTCCTCGTTGCTGTCTGCATAGTGTGCGCTTATGCACTTGACAGGGAACAGTCCGAGCTTTCGGACAAGCTAATTAGACTGCACGTCGTCGCGGCGTCGGACTCAGAAGAGGATCAGGCGCTTAAGCTCGAAGTACGGGATAAGGTGCTCTCCGAGCTTTCTATGATGCTCTCGGGCACGACCGACAGGGAAGAGGCGCTTACGATCATCTCGGAAAACGAGGATATACTCAGGGAGGCCGCCTCCGCTGTTGTAAATGAAGCGGGCGTTTCGGATGATGTTACGGTGACGCTTAAAAACGAGGATTTCCCGACGAGGGACTATGACACATTCTCACTCCCCGCGGGAGAATATGAATCCCTGCGTATCGTCATAGGCGAGGGCGAAGGGCATAATTGGTGGTGTGTTGTCTTCCCGCCGATCTGTACAGAGGCAGCCATCGATCAGGGCGCGGCCGCAGTCAGTCTGACGGATGATGAAAAAAAGCTCATAACCGGGGAGAACGAGGGATATGTTATAAAATTCAAGTCCATCGAGATATACGAGAAAATAAAAATGGCGATATTCTGAGTGAAAAGAGGCTGCTGTAATCCGGATATTTATCCGGATTACAGCAGCCTCTTATTTTTATACCTTATTACAATTATAAAACGTTTTCGGCGGCTGTGCCGGCGTCTTCACGCTTAAGCGTGAATAGCGCAACGGTTCCTTTTAAAATATTGGCCTGACTTGCGAGCTCTTCGCTGGAAGCCGCGCTTTCCTCAGCTGTTGCGGAGTTATTTTGTACAACGAT
>JBFWIW010000051.1:0-22439 GCA_050253535.1 Oscillospiraceae bacterium | reverse complement strand
TGAACATCTGCCTGAATTACGGCGGCCGGGATGAGATAATACGCGCCGCTCAGGCTTGCGCTGAGGACTTCAGGGAGAAGGGTACGGAGATTACTGAAGAGAGCTTCGGCAGACATATGTATTCTGTGGGAATTCCGGACCCGGACCTCGTTATACGGCCGAGCGGAGAGGAGAGGCTCTCCAATTTTCTTCTCTGGCAGGCGGCTTATGCCGAACTTTACTTCACGCCGGTCCTCTGGCCGGATTTTGACGAGAAGGAGCTTGACCGCGCCATAGCCGCGTATCAGCGCAGAAGCCGCAGATACGGCGGCATATGATTTATTCCTGCTATACGCGCTGCCATAAAGGGTGGATGCGGAGAGGCGGGGACAGCGGCGCAGAAGGAGCGTACAGGCGGATTCGGGCTGTAAAGAATCAAGGGGTGGACAAAGATAGATGAAAACCAGACTTATTGTTGCAGCGGTTGGCCTGCCGGTAATTATAGCGGTCATACTTTTTCTCCCGCCGGCGTTCCTAACGGTGATGACATCGGTGATAACGGCGTGCTGCGCCTATGAGCTTCTGCACGCTTCATGTCCGCCGGAAAGAGGGAGAATATATTTATACCCTGTACTTGCCGCTGTGCTTATACCGGTTGGCACGTACTTAAAAATGGGTCGGCTTTTCGATACAGGCGTTGTATTTTTGCTTATGTTCTGTATGTTCTTTGAGGCGGTCGCAGGATATAAGAAAAAGGGCGCCATAAACATGGCGCAGATCCTGATGTCCCTTTTCGCCGGAGCGCTTATTCCCAGTTTCCTGTCCGTAATCGTTTTACTGAAGCTCATGGAAAACGGCAGGTTTTATGTACTCTTGGTGTTTATTACCACTATGGTTTCGGACAGCGGTGCATATTTCATCGGTGTTTTCTTTGGAAAACATCGGGGGATAACCGCCGTAAGCCCCAATAAATCGATGGAGGGCTTTATAGGCAGTATCGTTACCGTCATCATCGGAATGCAGATTTACGGACTCATTCTCAGATTCGCACTGGATATGGAAGTGAGTTTCCTCCTCCTTTTCGTATACGCCGTTTTGGGGAACATAGCGACGCAGCTTGGTGATCTCGCTTTTTCACTCATCAAGCGGGAACATGAGACAAAGGACTATGGAGATATTATTCCAGGAAATGGAGGGATGATGGACAGATTTGACAGCATGGTTTTCGCGGCACCCATCATATATATATTAGTGAGGGTATTACCCGCGTTTTGACAGATTATTATACAGAAACAGATTGGAAATTATTTTATGGAACGAACGATTTCCGTGCTCGGCTCGACCGGCTCTGTCGGCAGGCAGAGCCTTGAAGTCATCGAGCATCTCGGGTACGGTGTGAGCGCCCTTTGCGCGGGCGTGAATACGGAGATTATGGAAACTCAGGTGAGAAGGTTTTCACCGAAGCTCGCCGTCATGTACAACGAGAAGTCCGCAAAAGATCTCAGGGTCAAGCTCGCGGATACAAGTACGAAAGTCCTCTCTGGAATGGAGGGGCTCGTAGAGGCCGCATCCACTGAGGAGGCGGACACTGTTTTGACGGCGGTGGTGGGTACGGTTGGGCTAATCCCGACTGTCTCCGCCATACGGCGCGGTAAAAGGATAGCCCTCGCAAACAAGGAGACGCTGGTCTGCGCCGGTGACATAGTGATGAGCGAGGCGGAAAAATTCGGGGCTGAGATAGTCCCGGTTGACTCGGAGCATTCGGCGATATTCCAATGTATGGAGGGCAGAAAAAAAGAGGACGTAAAGCACATCATTCTTACGGCTTCGGGGGGGCCGTTCCGCGGGAAAAAGCTTGACGAGCTTCAAAAGGTTACAAAGGAACAGGCGCTTCGCCATCCGAACTGGCATATGGGGCCGAAGATAACAGTCGACTGCGCGACGCTTATGAACAAAGGCCTTGAATTCATAGAGGCCATGCACCTGTTCGGCGTAGGGCCGGAGAGGATAAAGATAATTATTCATCCGCAGAGCATAATACACTCAATGGTCGAATTCCGGGATAATTCCATTATGGCACAGCTCGCAGTGCCCGATATGCGCTTGCCGATACAGTACGCTCTGACGTATCCGCAGTGCCGCGCATCGCTAACGGGCGAGATGGATTTTACAAAGCTCGCGGCGCTCACATTCGAAGAACCGGATGTTGAGACATTCAAATGTCTCGCACTCGCTATGGAAACGGCAAAAAAACCGGGAACGGCCTGCGCGGTCATGAACGCCGCAAACGAGGAGGCTGTAGGACTTTTCCTTAAGGATAAAATATCTTTTAGTGGTATCTATGAATCAGTGGCGCTTGCAGTGGAGAAGATAGGGGACATGAAAGCGGGGACTATCGAAGATATCCTCGCTGCCGACGAAGAAGCTCGGCGACTTATTATCGGAAAGGCATGATCTATGTATATCGTTCTGGCAATAGTATTCTTCGGAATACTCATAGCAACGCATGAGCTTGGTCATTTCGCGGCCGCGAAGGCATGTAACGTACAGGTCAACGAATTTGCCATCGGCATGGGGCCCGTGCTCTTAAAAAAGCAAAAAGGGGAGACGCTTTACTCACTGCGCCTTCTGCCGATAGGCGGATTCTGCGCGATGGAGGGAGAGGACGAGGCGTCTTCAAACCCGCGCTCGTTTACGAAGCAGTCTGCGTGGAAACGCCTTATAATCCTTGCTGCGGGCGCGGCGATGAATTTCGTCATCGGGCTTATCATAATTATTGTGATTTTTTCGGATTCCGCCGCTTACGGAGGTACGACAATCGTCGGGTTTACTCCGGGATTTCCGGGTCAGGGCGAAGAAGGACTTATGGCGGGCGACAGAATTGTTGAGATAAACGGCTCGCATATCTTTTATTCAGCTGATTTTTCAACTTATATGGCACGTTCGAACGGCGAGGCGGTTGACCTTGTAATAGTCCGCGACGGGCAGAAGGTAGTACTCAATGATTTTCCGCTCACCCTCCGGGAATATGAACAGGGCGGAGAGACTGTTACGCGCTACGGCATTTCATTCAACCGTATACAGGCTTCCATTGGGGAAGACCTCAAATACTCATTTTACACATCGTATAATTTTATCAGGCTCGTCTGGATGGGGCTCTCAGACCTCGTGACCGGCGCCGTCGGCATACGCGAACTGTCCGGTCCTGTCGGGATAGTTTCGGTAATGAGTCAGGTTGGAGAGGCGGCCGGCAGCACCATCGACGCGCTCTATAACATCGCGTATCTCGCTGCGTTTATTGCAGTGAACCTCGCGGTAGTGAATCTTCTCCCGATACCGGCGCTGGACGGGGGACGGATATTCTTTCTTTTCATAACCTATATAGCTGAGAAACTAACCAGGCGGCATATAAATCCGAAATATGAGGGTTATGTCCATGCTGCGGGGCTCGTACTTCTCCTGGGACTCATGGCATTTGTTATGGTGAACGACATTATCCGAATAATCACGGGCTGATGCAGGAGGTCTACCATGGCAACGAAGAAGATAAACGTCGGCGGAATCACAATAGGCGGCGGAGCGCCGATAACCGTGCAGTCCATGACGAACGTGAAAACCGAGGACGTCGCGGCGACGCTTTCCCAGATAGAGCGGCTCGCCGCAGCGGGCTGCGATATCGTGCGGCTCGCCGTCCCGACAATGGAGGCTGCTGCTGCTCTGGGACCTATCAGGGAACGTTCGCCGGTACCGATCGTCGCGGACATCCATTTTGATTACAAGCTCGCTCTGGAAGCCGTAAAAATGGGCGTTGATAAGATACGCATAAATCCCGGAAATATTGGCGGCGAGGATAAGGTACGCGCCGTAGCAAACGCCTGCCGGAAAAAAAACATCCCGATCCGCATCGGCGTGAACGGCGGGAGCCTTGAAGAAGACCTTTTGCAGAGATACGGACTGACTGCCGAGGCTATGTACATGAGCGCAATGGGGCATGTGAAGCTCCTCAACAAATTTGATTTTAACGACATCTGCATTTCCGTAAAGGCGTCCGATGTAATGCTCACGGTTGAGGCATACCGGATGATGGCTGAGAAGACGGATTACCCGCTGCACCTCGGCGTCACCGAGGCAGGCACGGAATATATGGGCATAATGCGCTCCGCCGCCGGTATTGGCACGCTCCTGACGGAGGGTATAGGCGATACTATCAGAATTTCGCTTACGGCCCCGCCGGAGCGGGAGGCGATCGCCGGAGTAGCTCTCCTTAAAGCCCTCGGTATAAGGAGCGACGGAGTCAGGATAATCTCCTGCCCGAGCTGTGGAAGGTGCAACATCGACCTCATAGGGATAGCCGGAGAGATTGAAAAACGGCTCGCGGGCGTACATAAGGACTGTACCGTCGCGGTTATGGGCTGCGCCGTGAACGGCCCGGGCGAGGCGAGAGAGGCCGACTTCGGTATGGCAGGAGGAAAAGGTGAGGGGCTGCTTTTTAAAAATGGCAAGATTGTCAAAAAGGTGCCTATGGCGCTTATTGTAGATGAGCTTATGGCAATGGTCACAGAAAGTTGACATAATCCATACAGAGTTCGCTTATCCCAACGCCGTAAGCGCATCAGACAAGAAACAGAAATCGAAAGGACAAACCAGCAAATGGCGTCTGAAAGAAAAGTCCCTTTTTTGGATATGTTCCCATGTTGCATCGAAGACTCGGGGCTCTCCGCAGATTTTGCGGAGGCCGTGGTCGCAGGAGCTACGGTGGACACCGCAAAAGGGACGATGAAGATAGAACTTGAAATAAGGACTGCGATGGCTCCTGTTGCGCTGGGAGCCGCTGAGAGGCGGATAGCCGCCGAATTTGGGCTGCAAAACGTATCGATAACGACCTTTTGCACAAGGGTGGAAGTGAAGGCACAGAAAAAACCAAACAACTGGGAAAAGAGCGAGGAACCGCTGAAATCCATAATGGGAAGACCGTCGAAAACCGTACCGACTCCATTAGCCGAAATAACTCTCGACTCCGGACGTGTAACGGTTCGGGGCGAGGTGTTCGCCGTTGAGAGCCGCGAGATAGCGAAGCGGAAGGCTTTCGTTCTGAGCTTTGATATAACAGACTATACCGGTTCCATAAAGGTCTCAAAATTCATGACAGACGAGAATGCGAAGGGTATAGTTGAGGCGATAAAAGAGGGTATGTACCTCACTGTCTCGGGGACGGTCACTTATAACCGCTACGACGGCGATATAACGCTGGAGCCGCAGAGCATAACCCCCGCTGTAAAGGAAAAGCGCCGCGACGATTACGAGGAAAAAAGAGTAGAACTCCATCTCCACACCCAAATGTCTACAATGGACGCTCTGACCGAGACAAAAAAAGTCGTTAAGCGGGCAATAGAATGGGGACATCCCGCTATAGCGATAACTGACCATGGTGTATGCCAGTCGTTTCCGGATGCGATGCGCGCCGCGGGAGACAAGATTAAAATACTCTATGGTGTAGAGGGATATTACATAAACGATGTGGACGACCACCCTGCGGTTTATGGCGAATGCGATGTTCCGCTCTCGGGGGAAGTCTGCATTTTCGATATCGAAACGACGGGTTTTGATCCAATAAAAGACGCGATAACAGAAATCGGCGCCGTAATCATGAGGGGCGGTGAGGAAGTTGCGAGATTTGAAACGTTCGTCGATCCGGAAATGCATATCCCGGAGAATGTCACAAACCTCACCGGTATAAAAGATTCCGACGTCATCGGAGCGCCAAAAGCAGACGCAGCCGTGCGCATGCTTTTGAATTTTGCGGAAGGGCGTCCCCTGGCCGCACATAACGCCAGCTTTGATATCGGCTTTATTTATGAAAACAGCGGGAGATACGGGATACCATTTGAGCCGGTGTATATAGATACGCTGCCCCTTTCGCAGGGGCTTCTCCCCAACCTCAAGAGCCACAGACTGGACGCCGTCGCTGCGGGGCTAGGACTTCCGGAATTCAACCATCACAGGGCGTCGGACGACGCGGTGACGGCGGGACTCATTTTGTCGGCGCTGCTTAAAAGGCTCTGCGATGAAGGCGTTGAAAAAATCTCGGAAATAAATGCCATAATCCAGCCCAGACGGCAGAAAGCGGCTGTAAAGCGGCGCTTTCGGCCGCAGCATATCATCCTTCTGGCAAAAAGTCAGGAGGGCTTAAAAAACCTCTATAAGATTATCACAAAAAGTCATCTGGAACACTTTCGGCGCTATCCAACGATACCCAAGAGCCTAATTATGTCATACAGAGAGGGGCTGCTTGTGGGAACGGCGTGCGAGGCGGGTGAAGTGTTCAGTCTTATAACAGACCGACGGAGCCGTATGGAGCAAAAAAGGTTAGCCCGATTCTATGACTATCTGGAAATACAGCCTATATGCAACAATTATTTCATGCTCACCGGCGATCACCCGAAAGCAAAAAGCGAGGAGGACTTGCGGGATTTTAACCGCAGAATAGTCAAGCTGGGAGAGGAACTCGGAAAACCCGTCGTCGCGACGGGGGACGTGCACTTCCTCGACCCGGAGGACGAAGTTTATCGCCACATACTCCTCACGGCGAAAGAATTCGAGGATGCGGACAAAAAGCTCCCGCTCTATTTCCGCACGACGGACGAAATGCTGGAGGAGTTTACATATCTCGGCGTCGAGAAGTCCTATGAAGTCGTCGTGAAAAACACAAAGCTCATTGCAGATATGTGCGGTGCGGTGAGGCCCCTGCCGCCCGCCGGGAAGCTCTATCCTCCAAAAATTGAAAACAGCGCCGAAGAGCTCAAAGGACTTGTCTACGGCAGGCTGCGTGAACTCTATGGTGAAGCTCCCCCGTATATAGTCACACAGCGTGTGGAGACGGAGCTGCATGATATCCTCGCGCGCAATTACGACGTCATCTATATGAGCGCGCAGAAACTCGTCGCGGACTCGCTGGCGCACGGATATCTTGTCGGCTCGCGCGGAAGCGTCGGCTCATCAATCGTCGCTTATCTTTCCGGTATAACCGAAGTCAATTCGTTCCCCGCGCATTACAGGTGCGAAAAATGCAAACATACCGACTTTGAGTCGGGGAAGGGCTTCGGCTGCGGTGCGGACATGCCCGATAAGACCTGTCCCGTCTGCGGGGAAAAGTATATGAAGGAGGGCTTCGATATCCCGTTCGAGACCTTCCTAGGTTTCGGCGGCGATAAGGTACCTGATATCGACCTCAATTTTTCGGGCGAATACCAGGCAAACGCCCACAGATATACGAACGAACTCTTCGGCGCTGACCACGTTTTCCGCGCCGGAACGATAGGCACCGTGGCGGAAAAAACCGCCTACGGCTATGTGAAAAAGTACCTCGAAAAGACTGGAAAAGTTGTAACAAAAGCGGAGGAGATGCGTCTTGCACTCGGCTGCGTCGGCGTAAAGCGCACGACCGGCCAGCATCCGGGCGGGCTCGTCGTCATCCCGCAGGATATGGAGATTTGCGATTTCTGTCCCGCCCAGCATCCGGCTGACGATGCGGATACGGATATTATCACGACCCATCTCGAGTACCACTGCATGGAGGACAACCTCTTGAAGCTGGACGAGCTTGGCCACGACGACCCGACGATGATAAAGATGCTCGAGGACATGACCGGCATTAACGCCCGCCGCATACCGCTTGATGACCCGGAGACGATGCGTATTTTCAGAACGGCAGAACCCCTTGGCATAAAAGACGGCGACCCAATAATAGGGTATACCGGATCCATCGGTATCCCCGAATTCGGGACAGGCTTTACCCGCCAGATGCTGTGCGACACAAAGCCCGAGGATTTCGATACGCTTGTTCGGCTGTCCGGTTTTTCCCACGGGACGGATGTGTGGCTGGGCAACGCAAAGGATCTGATTCTCTCCGGCACGGCCTCAGTAAAGGACACCATCGGCTGCAGAGACGATATTATGCTGTACCTCATATCCAAGGGTATTGAAGAAAAACGTGCCTTCAAGTTCATGGAGGCCGTGCGAAAGGGCGCCATTCATAAAGGGAAGCCCTGGCCCGAAGGCATAGTTGAAGAGATGCAGAAACACAACGTTCCCGAATGGTATATCGAATCCTGCCGCAGGATACAGTATCTCTTTCCGAAGGCGCACGCCGTGGCGTATGTTATGATGGCTTTTCGTATCGCGTGGTTTAAGGTGCATGAGCCTCTGGCATTTTACAGCGCATATTTTTACCGCCGCAGTCAAAAGGACGGTTTTGACGCCGCGATAATGACGCGCGGTATCGACCTTGTAACAGCAAAGATACGGGAGATAAAGGCAAATCCCGACTCGACGGCCAAAGAAGACGACCTTTTAACGACCTTAGAGGCCTGTTATGAGTTTTACATGCGTGGTTTCACATTTGCTCCTATCGATCTGTACGAGTCGGATTCCGTGAAGTTCAAAATAACCGAAAGCGGGCTTCGCCCGCCATTCGTGGCTATATCCGGCCTCGGTGAGACGGCGGCGCGCGACCTGGCAGACCACAGGGGAGATAAGGAATTTATTTCGATAGAAGACCTGTTGGCCAGCTGCCCGAAGGTATCCAAGACGCACATAGAACAGTTAAAGGTGCTAGGAGCGCTCAGAGGCCTGCCTGATACGAGTCAGATCTGTTTGTTCTAAAAAGGAGGAGAGCCTTGAAAGAATTTGATATTAGTGCCGTATGGCCGGAATGGGAGATTGTCGGAACCCTGGGAAAAGGCCCCTTTGGAGCGGTGTATCTGATCGAGCGGAAAGACGGGGAAAAGCCCGTCTATTCCGCAGTGAAGGTTATAACTGTGCCTCCAGACAGGTCCGCAGTAGACAACGCTGCCGGACAGGGTATCGGCCTTGATGAGCTGAAGTCTTATTTCGACAAGTTTAAAAGCGACCTCAATTGGGAGCTCACAATGTGCTCCTCTGCCTCGTCGCCGTATATTGCCGAAACACATAAGCTCGCAGTTGTTGACACCGAGGACTGGCCGGGTTGGTCGGCCTATATACGCATGCCTGTCTTAACTCCGCTCCCGGTGTATTTTGCAAAGGCAAAGGCCGGGCCTGAAGAAGCAGTCCGTCTCGGACGCGAAATATGCACTGCGCTCGAAGTTTTTGGGCGTTTTGGACTCATACACGGCGCTGTGCATCCGGGAAATGTCATGGTGAAGGATGGGGGAGACTTCGTACTAAGTGATTTCGGTGTACGTCGGTGTTTGAAGAGGGCGGGATCCGGCCTTTTCGGGGACATATCAAACGAATATGAAGCGCCGGAGATCAAAGAGGGCGGGGCTTTCAGTACGGCGGCGGACATATATTCATTGGGAATGATGATGAGCTATGTATTCTGCGGTGGGGTTTTGCCGGATGGAGAACTCCATTGCGGTAAAAAGATAGACCCGCGACTTATTGACATAATAAGAAAAGCGACGGCCCAGGAGCCGATGGAGAGATATATCTCCGCTGCGGCAATGCTGGATGATCTGAATAAACTCAAAATTAAAGAGGCGAAGCATGCCCGTATGGCGCCGGCCGCTATAACGGCGCTGGGTACTGCCCGCAAAAACGCCGAGACAGTGAAAAAACCGGCTGAGCCCGAAATCAAGCCGGCTGAGGCAGAAACGGCCGGGAAAGAAGTAAGAGAAACGGCAGAGGAATTGAAGCGTACCGCCGCAGAAATCCCTTCCCTTGAGGAGATAGACGCACCTTCTGCAGATACAGAGGTTGCCTCGGAAGAGGAAGAAAAGGAGTCCGCCCCGGCGGCAGAAATGCTTTCAGAAGAGAAAGAAAAGGAGCCCGCCCCGGCGGCAGAAACGCTTTCAGAAGAGAAAGAAAAGGAGCCCGCCCCGGCGGCAGAAACGCTTTCGGAAGAGGAAGAAAAGGAGTCCGCCCCAGCGGCAGAAACGCTTTCAGAAGAGAAAGAAAAAGAGCCCGTCCCGGCGGCAGAAACGCTTTCAGAAGAGGAAGAAAAGGAGCCCGCCCCGGCGGCAGAAACGCTTTCAGAAGAGGAAGAAAAGGAGCCCGCCCCGGTGGCAGAAACGCTTTCAGAAGAGGAAGAAAAGGAGCCCGCCCCGGTGGCAGAAACGCTTTCAGAAGAGAAAGAAAAGGAGCCCGCCCCGGCGGTAGAGGCGCTTTTAGAAGAGAAAGAAAAGAAACAAGAAGGTGAGATGGAGACCGCTGAAATCCATCGTCTTACCACAGAAACAGAGACCGAAGAGGCTGAGGAGCCATCCTCCGAAAGAGCGGAAAAAGAGAATATTGCCGCCTCGGATGAAAAAGAGAAACTCGCCGAGAAAATATTGGCCGAGGATGTCATTAAAGCCGTAGAGGAAACCGTAAGTAAGGACAAAAAACTTGCAAAGTCCGGAGCTCATCTGAAGAAGAGCCGGGATAAGCGCGAGAAAAAGCAGCTGGGTCTTTATCCGACGGTCGTTATATCTTTTGTTATCGTAACCATAGTTATCATCGCCTCGCTGCTTATTGTGAGGCCGTGGGAGAAGGCGGGGTCGAATTCGGATGCCGGTACGATGCCGCCTGTTACGCAGAGCGAGCCGTCAGATACGGAGCCGGTACAGCAGGAGCCGGGACAGAATGAACAGACATCCGTACCGCAAACAGATCCGGAACCGGCAATTGAGCCGGAGCCGATATCGGAGCCTGCGGTACCCGCCATGCCCGATGTGCCGGTAATTCAGGAAGTGCCGGAGGATGAGATAAGCGGATATATTCTGCCGACGGACGCTGAGCTCATTTCCGATTCCGACCTCGAGGGTATGACGAGGAAAGATACCTATATGGTCATAAACGAGATATACGCCCGACACGGAAAGATATTCAAAACCGAGTCCATACAGGAATATTTTGAAAATCAGAGCTGGTACGAGCCGGTGACGGCAGACAGCGCAACCGTATATTCAAAATTCAGCGATATTGAGCGCGAAAACTTAAAGACTATAGTCAAGTACCAGAAGCAGGTGGGATACCGTGAATGGTAGAATTTTGTGCAGACTGACGAAACAGATCCCGCGTTTTTAGTTGACTTTTGCATAGTAATATGGTAACGTGCTAATACGCTAAAGTATTCGGAGGCAGTTTTGGAATTGAGTAGTATAAACACACCGGAGGGTACACGCGACAGGTTGTTTGCGGAATGCCGCGGAAAGAGAGCGGTCGAGGCGGCGCTCACGGGTATTTTTGAAAAATACGGTTACAGCGAGATAATCACTCCTGAAGTGGAGTATTACGACCTGTTCGTCAAATCGGGTAATCCCATCCCACAGGAGTCTATGATGAAGGTCGTCGACCGCAGCGGAAAGATTCTCGTCATGCGCCCGGACAACACAATGCCTATAGCGCGCGTAGTCGCCACGCGTCTTCGCGACAGCAGCAGGGTACACCGTCTCTACTACAGCCAGACGGTGTTCCGCTCTGGCGACGCGCACAACGGCACAGAGCGCGAGATACCGCAGTGCGGCGTTGAGCTAATAGGCGCGGGTGGAAAAGACGCCGATATCGAGGTGATCTGCACGGCGATTGAGGCCCTGAAAGCGGCCGGAGCTGGTGATTTCCAGATTGAGCTCGGTCATGCCGGTTTTTTCAAAGCTCTGGTGCAGAGCCTCTGTGCGAGCGACGACGCGGCGGAGCGCATCCGGTCCTACATTGAGCGCAAGAACTTCGCGGCGCTCACCGACTTCCTTGTGCCGTTTTCGGAACAGCCGGCGGCAAAGGCACTGAACAGACTTTCGCGGCTTTTCGGCGGCACGGAAGTGCTGGATGAGGCGGCGGCGCTCTTTGATGGGGAACAGGGGTTGGAGGCGCTCTCTTATCTGAGGGAGCTTTATAACGCGCTATCAAGCCGTGGATACGGCGATATGATAAGGTTTGACCTCGGACTCGTTCATCAGATAGACTATTACACCGGAGTCGTTTTCCGCGGCTATGTGAAGGGCGCGGCGGCAAATATACTATCCGGCGGCAGATATGACAAGCTCCTGTCGTTCTTTGGCGTGGATGCGCCGGCGACCGGTTTTGCTATAGACTCGGGTGCGCTGGAGGAGAGCTTAAAGGTTTCCGCCGTAAAAGACAACGGCAGGCTGAGGATAGCCATTACCAAGGGAAGGCTTCTGGAAAAGTCAATTGATATGTTCGAGAAGATGGGCCTTGAATGTGAGGAAGTTAGCAGCCCAGGCAGGAAGCTTGTGGCCGGTGTGGGAAATTATCCTCTCGATGTCGTCATGTCGAAGGCACCGGACGTTATAACCTATGTTGAAAACGGAGTATGCGATCTTGGAATAGTCGGCAAGGACACGATACTCGAGAGCGGCAGCTCCTTCTATGAGGTGCTGGATCTCGGTTTCGGCAGGTGCCGGTTCGCCCTGGCCGTTAAAGAAGGAGAAGATTTTTACGCGACTTACAGGACGCGAAGGGTTGCCTCAAAATATCCGAATGTGGCTAAAAACTATTTCTCTGAAAAGGGCATGGATGTCTCGGTTATAAAGATCGAGGGTTCCGTCGAGCTCGCGCCGATTCTCGGCCTCGCGGACGCAATTGTGGACATCGTGGAGACCGGATCGACGCTGAAGGCAAACGGTTTAGTGCCTGTTGAGACCATACATGGCGTAAGTGCGAGACTGATAGTGAACACGGCGAGCATGAAGCTCCACAAGGGGCAGATACTCGATTTTATTGAAAAATGTGAGTGCTTTATAAATGGTTGAGATCAAGAATGTGACTCCGGCGGCGGAGGAAATACTCATAAATGAGATAAAGGAGCGCGCAGCCGGCATTAACGCCGAGGTCGATCGCGTTTCCGCCGAGATAATGGAGGCCGTGCGTGCACGCGGCTTTGAGGCCGTACGCGAATACTCCCTGAAACTTGACGGGGCGGAACCTTATGAACTAGCAAGAGGGGATCTCGAGAGAGCGGCGCGGGATTGTCCGACAGCACTTTTTGAGGCGATGGAGCGCGCTGCCGCAAACATAAGGGACTACCAGTCCCGCCTTCTGCCGAAGTCATCCTCATGGCGCGTCGGCGAGGGAAGTATGCTGGGGCAGGCCGTACGCGGGCTTTCGCGCGTGGGCGTCTATGTCCCCGGCGGGAGGGCGGCATATCCTTCCAGCGTACTTATGAACGCCGTCCCGGCGAAGGTTGCGGGGGTTTCGGAGATCATAATGGTCACGCCGCCTACAAAAAATCTGAATAACGCCGTAATGGCGGCAGCCCTTATTGCGGGGGTCGACCGTGTCATAGCCGTCGGAGGGGTGCAGGCCGTAGCCGCTTTAACCTATGGTGCGGGCTATATACCGAAGGTCGACAAACTCGTCGGCCCGGGGAATGCCTATGTCGCCGCTGCAAAGCGGATGGCGTTCGGCAAAATAGATATCGACATGGTGGCGGGGCCTTCAGAAATCCTGGTAATTGCGGACGAAAAGGCAAACCCCGAATATATCGCCGCCGATATGCTCAGTCAGGCGGAACACGACGTTTTGGCAAGCGCGACACTTATTACTGTGTCATACGATATCGCCAAAAAGGTGAGATCGGAGCTTGTACGGCAGATTTCCCTTTTGGAGCGCCGTGGTATCGCGGAGACATCGCTTAAAAGTTATGGTTCCATCCTCGTCTGCGATACGCTCGAGAAGGCGTGCGAGCTCGCGGACAGGGTAGCGCCGGAGCACCTTGAGATAATGACTGAAAATGCGGAAGAGCTTCTGCCGCTGATAAATAACGCGGGTGCGGTTTTCCTCGGCGAAAATTCACCGGAGCCGCTTGGGGACTATATGGCGGGGCCGTCGCATGTTTTGCCGACGTCCGGTACGGCGAGGTTCTTCTCACCTCTCTCGGTGGACAGTTTTCTCAAGAAAATGAGTGTAATAAGATACAGTCGGGAAGCGCTCAGCAAGGCGCGGCGCGATATTGTGATGTTTGCAGAATCCGAGGGGCTTACGGCGCACGCAAATTCAATAAAAGTGCGGTTTAAACAAGACTAGACTGGAGGTCACAGCATGAGAAAAGCTGAACTTAAGAGAACGACAAAAGAGACGGATATAGCGCTCTCGCTGAGCCTTGACGGCGGAGAGGTAAAGACAGACACAGGAATCGGTTTTTTCGACCACATGCTGACGGCTATGTTATTTTATGCCGGTTTCGGAGCAAAGCTATCGGTGAAAGGTGACCTCAATGTTGACGCGCATCACACGGTGGAGGATACGGGCATTGTTATCGGGCAGGTAATAAAAGAGGCTCTCGGAGACAAGCGGGGGATACGCCGATTTGCCTCGGCATATGTCCCGATGGACGAGGCGCTCTGTTTCACCGCGCTCGATTTTTCCGGAAGGGGGTTTCTGGTATTCGACGCGCCCATGCCGCAGGAGGCGATGGGAGATTATGACGCGTGTTTGACTGAAGAATTCATGCGCGCGCTTGCGGTTAATGCGGGGATAACTCTCCATCAGAAATGTCATTACGGGAAAAACTCGCACCACATAACCGAGGGGCTTTTTAAATCGCTCGGCCTTTCGCTGAAGGACGCCGTGCGCATTGACGGGGGAGATATCGTCTCTACAAAAGGAGTGCTCGTTTAATGGGATATACCGCTATAATTGATTACGGAGCGGGAAACCTCATGAGCGTGACTAACGCGCTGAATTTTCTCGGCTATGAAAACAGAATAACTTCCGACGTTGCTGAAATGGAAATGGCCGACCGGCTGATACTCCCCGGGGTCGGGGCGTTTCCTGCCGCGATGGAATACCTTGGGTTGCGCGGACTACTGCAGCACACTAAGAGACTTGCCGTGGAAAAACCGTTTCTGGGTATATGCCTCGGTATGCAGATGCTTTTTGATTCCAGCGACGAGTTCGAGGAGACGGATGGGCTCGGCCTTATCCCGGGCCGCGTCAGGAAGATAGATACAGGCCTGAAGCTTCCGCACATAGGCTGGAACAGCCTAGACATCAAAAATCCGTGTGCCATTCTGAAGGGCTTTTCTGGTGGAGAGTTTGTCTATTTCGTGCACTCGTTCTGTGCTGTGACCGAGAGAGCGGAAAACCTGTCGGCGACGGCTTCATACGGCGAAGACGTCGCGGCGGTCGTTTTTAGGGGTAATATATTCGGCTGTCAGTTCCATCCTGAGAAGTCCGGCGATATCGGGCTTTCCATACTCAAAAATTTCTGTGAGATCTGAGGTGAGACGATGATAGTTCTCCCCGCGATAGATTTAAAAGACGGTAAGTGCGTCAGGCTTCATAAAGGAGATTTCGAAACTGTACACAAGGTTGCGGAGGACGCTGTCGAAACAGCGCTCAAATTTCGTGAGGCCGGAGCTGAAATAATTCATATGGTGGACCTTGACGGGGCAAAGGACGGCGTACGCCGCAATGCCGATATCGTCAAAAGAGTCTGCGCATTAAGCGGCATTAAGGTAGAGCTGGGCGGCGGAATAAGGACTATGGCAGATATTGAAAAGGCCGATGAACTAGGCGTATACCGCATTGTCATAGGCTCTGCCGCGGTATCTGACCCCAATTTTGTGCAAAAGGCGGCAGATATATACGGCGAGCGAATTGCCGTCGGTGTCGACTCAAGGGACGGCAGGGTGAGAACTCACGGCTGGACGGAGGACTCCGGGATAGACGCCATAGAGTTTTCAAAAAAAATGGAGTCCCTCGGCGTAAAAACGATTGTTTTTACTGATATCGACACGGACGGAACGCTCTCTGGCCCGCCGATTGAAAAGCTCCGCGCGCTGCGATCGGCGGTATCCTGCAAAATAATCGCCTCCGGCGGCGTGGCAAATAACGCCGATATCAAAGCTCTGCGCGATATAAAGATGGACGGGGCAATCGTCGGCAAAGCCTATTACGCAGGTACGATAGAACTTGAGCTTGCCATTAAGGAGGTAAGGGTTTGAAATCTGTCTCAAACCTATTGAATTTAAGTGCGTTTAGACGGGCAACCGCAAAATATGCACATGTGACCATTCCTTTTCTTGGTCAACCTGTGCCCGCCGTATCGTGGAAGGAATGGTCATAACATGCTGGCAAAACGTATAATCCCATGCCTCGATGTCAGGGACGGCAGAGTGGTCAAGGGCATCAATTTCGTGAACATACGCGACGCGGGAGACCCGGTGCAGCTCGCTAAATTTTACAGTGACGAGGGTGCGGACGAGATAGTTTTTCTCGACATAACGGCGACCCATGAACAGAGAAAGACCGTCGCGGACGTTGTCCGGGAGACGGCGGAGCAGGTGTTCGTACCGCTCACCGTCGGCGGCGGTATACGCACGACGGACGATTTCGCAAAGCTTTTACGCGCGGGAGCAGACAAAATATCGGTCAATTCCGCGGCCGTGCGAGATAAGACGCTCATAAACAGGGCCGCGGACATATTCGGCAGCCAGTGCGTCGTCCTCGCGGTGGACGCGAGAGGACGAGGTGACGGCAGTTTTGAGGTTGTTATAAATGGAGGCCGTATAGGGACCGGCGTTGACGCTGTCGAATGGGTGAAGGAGGCCGAACAGCTTGGAGCGGGCGAGATACTTCTTACCTCTATGGACGCGGATGGCACAAAGGCGGGCTTCGATATCGCAATGACACGCGCGGTGACGGACGCCGTGCGCATACCTGTCATAGCATCCGGCGGATGCGGCAGCCTCCAACATTTTGCTGACGTTTTTGAACAGACGGGCGCCGACGCGGCGCTTGCCGCCTCGCTCTTCCACTTCGGGGAGCTCACGGTGCCGCAGGTAAAGGAATACTTGAAAGGGCGCGGCATACCCGCGAGATAAAATGGAAATAAAAGATCTTTTTAAAAAATCAGAGCTGATACCGGTTATAATACAGGACGCTGACACAGGCGAAGTCCTGATGCTCGGATTTACAAACGAGGAGGCGGTGCGCCTCACCATGGAGACTAAGACCGCATGGTTTTGGAGCAGGAGCAGAAAAAAGCTCTGGAACAAGGGAGAGACATCCGGGAACTTTTTATATGTGAAAAAGATCATCACCGACTGCGATACGGACACGCTGCTCTATTTATGTAAGCCCGCCGGCCCGACGTGCCATACGGGAAACAAGACCTGCTTTTTCAATAAGCTCTGGGAGGAACATAATGATGAATGACACGCTGAAGGCGCTGTACGACACGATAATAAGCCGCCGTGAGAACCCGGAAGAGGGCTCGTACACCTGTTATCTGTTTGAAAAAGGGATAGATAAGATACTCAAAAAGATCGGAGAGGAGTGCTCCGAGACGATAATCGCAGCCAAAAACGGCAAAAATGAGGATACGGTATCTGAAATATCAGATCTCATCTATCACCTTATGGTTATGATGGTTGAGGAGGGTATACCTCTTGATGATGTGATGGACGAGCTTGAAAGAAGAGCCACAAAAACAGGCAACCTGAAAAAGATGAAAACAGTGGACAAAAACACATAAAGTGAAAGACTCCCCGCCGAAGGCGGGGAGTCTTTCTGCACAGTTCACGGTAAATGACGCTATGGGGGTGCAGTGGGCATAAAACAATGCTATAATTTGCGTAAAAATATACTGTTTGCATATCCACGCTGCGTTAAAAAAACGAAACCGAATACCGATAAAATAAAAACCTTCCCGCGATACTGAATAAATTAAGAAAATGTATAGATATGCTGCACAAAATGTTGACATGCGGGTGGCAGCTTGCTATTATATGGATAAGTAAATAAATTACATTTCCGAGCCTTTATCCCGATTAGACCGGCATGGGAAAAGGCCGATGGGTGCAACTAGCCGGATGCGCCTCCCGTATTTGGAAAGGAAGTGTACGCTTTCAGACAGATGGACAGCCACCTGTCTTGTTTGCAGTACTCTCTTTTTTCACGGAAAGGGAGTAATTTTTTCGCCGTTTATGAAATATGGACGATTTATACGCGGAGTAACGAGCACTGTATCTAAAGCGTGTAAAAATATATTTTAGAAAGGACAAACGTTATGTACAAGCAATATCTGAACGGCAGGATGGTCGACGGCCTCGGTAAACCTTTTAATGTCTATAATCCGGCGACCGGAGAGACCATCGATACGGTCGGCGCGGCGACCGCAGCTCAGGCTCTT
Source organism: Oscillospiraceae bacterium (assembly GCA_050253535.1). Classification (GTDB taxonomy): domain Bacteria; phylum Bacillota; class Clostridia; order Oscillospirales; family Oscillospiraceae; genus JBFWIW01. The sequence continues at coordinate 4,348 of JBFWIW010000051.1, read as the reverse complement.
GAGGCTCTGGACTGTGCAAAGGCGGCTTTCAAAAAGTGGTCGAAGGAGACGACCATGGATGAGCGTGTCGCGTGGCTGCGCAAATACTTTCAAGCCATCTCGGCAGAAAAAGAGCACATCCTTGATCTTCTGATGTCAGAAACGGGGAAACCTTATGAAACGGCGCTTGAGGACTGGGGCCATCTGGTAAATAATTTTAATTTCTATGCCGAAGAAATCCGCAGAGTTTACGGCGTATCGCTGCCTAGTTACAACACTCCTTACGGAGAAACGTATCATATTGTCGAAAAGCGCCCGCTAGGCGTCATCGTCGGACATCTGGCGTGGAACTATCCGCTTTTAAACGCTTCGCTCAAGATATGCCCGACAATAGTCTCCGGCTGCACCTGCGTACTGAAGCCGTCGAGCCAAACGCCTCTGGCAACACTCTATCTGGGCGAGATTGCTGAGAAGATAGGACTTCCGGCAGGTGTTGTAAATATTTTAGCGGGACCCGCGGCGGAACTTGGACACGCGCTCAACACCAGCAGAATACCTAGCATGATTACGCTTATAGGTTCGGACGAAACGGGACGCCATATTCAAATGGAGGGTTCAAGTTCCATAAAAAGGTATTCGCTTGAACTCGGCGGTATAGCGCCGCTCATCGTCATGGAGGACGCGGATCTCGATTTTGCGGCAAAGAACATCGTTACCATGAAGTGCTCCAACACCGGGCAGATGTGCATCGACTACAACAGGATATACATACACGAGAGCATTTACGGTACGCTCTGTGCAAAAATTCTTGAAGAAGTGAAAAAGATAAAAGTCGGCTGCGGAAGGGACGAGGGATATGTCATGGGGCCCCTTATTAACCGCGGCAGCAGAGACAGGATGTTCGAGCTTATAGACGACGCCTTGAAGGGCGGGGCGAAGCTCCTTTACGGCGGCACGGTGCCCAGAGGTTATGAGGCCGGCAATTATATCTGGCCGACTCTCCTTGTCGATGTAAAGGATACGATGCGGGTGTCCAATGAGGAGATATTCGGACCCATAATCCCCCTGCAGCCGTACAGCGACTATGAAAAGGCTCTGCAGATGGCTATTGACTCCGACTATGGGCTCACATCGTATTTATTCGGCCACGATGCGAGAGCAATTGCGAGAGCGTTTGAGGTGTTCGAGTCCGGAGAGGTCTTCGTGAACGGCCCGGGTGCCAATTCGCATCTGCCCCATGTCGGGGCGAGACAATCCGGCGTCGGATGTGATATGTCATTCTGGTCACTTGAGGAATACTTCCAGCTTAAACGTTTGTCAATAAACCCGTAAACGATTAAATTAAGGGAGGCCTGACCATGCGTCAATACCAAATGTTCATAGACGGTAGCTTCGTTCCTAACGGCAGCCGGAAAATGATACCCGTAATAAACCCTGCGACTGAGGAAATCATCTCCGAAATTCCGGCCGGTACGGAGGAAGACGTCGAAGCGGCGGTTTCGGCGGCTGAGAGAGCACAGAAAGACTGGGAGAATAAACCTGCGGCGGAAAGGGCTGTTTATCTTCATGAGATAGCTTCTCTTATCAGAGAAAACGTCGATTTCCTGGCACGTATTGTGTCTGAGGAACAGGGTAAGGTACTTACAATAAGCACTGGAGAAGTATTATTATCGGCAGACTATTTCGACTACATGGCGGAGTATGCGCGCCGCATCTTGGGCGAGATTATCCAGAGCGACCGCCCCAACGAAAAGATTTATCTGCACAAATTGCCTGTCGGCGTCGTCGCGGGCATATTGCCGTGGAACTACCCGTTTTTCCTTATAGCGCGCAAGGTTGCGCCGGCGCTAATAACCGGCAATACGATAGTCATAAAGCCCAGCACAGAGACGCCGAATAACGCCTGCGAGTTCACAAAGCTTATTGAGAAGAGTTCTCTGCCAAAAGGCGTACTTAACCTCGTCACCGGAGCAGGCGGCATCGTCGGTAACGCTATGGCAAAAAATCCTAAAGTCGGTATGGTGAGTCTCACCGGAAGCGTTGAGGCTGGCGCAAAAATTATGGCGGCAGCGGCCCCGAATATCACGAAGGTGTCGCTGGAGCTGGGCGGCAAGGCCCCGGCCATAGTCATGCCCGACGCGGACCTCGATCTTGCCGCAAAAGCGATAAGGGATTCGCGTATTGTGAATACCGGGCAAGTCTGTAATTGCGCGGAGCGCGTCTATGTCCACGAATCAGTGGCAGAGGAGTTCACTCGGAAGGTCACGGAACAGATGAAAGCCACAACTTGGGGCAATGCGCTCACAGATAATGATGCGGATATGGGGCCGCTTGTATCGGCGGCACAGCTCGCCTCTGTGGATGCGGCCGTAAAAAAAGCTATATCTGAGGGGGCGCGCTGCATACTGGGAGGGAAAAGGCCAAATACCGAAAAAGGCTTTTATTATGAGCCGACGGTTCTTGTAGACTGCCGCCATGATATGGCCATATGCCACGAGGAGACGTTCGGGCCGGTACTGCCAATAACGACCTTCGGAGATTTCAACGAGGCGCTCCGAATGGCGAACGACTGTGAATACGGACTGACATCATCGATATATACTCAGGACATCGACATCATAATGCGCGCCTGTACAGAGATTAAGTTCGGCGAGACTTACGTGAATCGCGAAAACGGAGAGGCAATACAGGGATACCACGCAGGCTGGCGCAAATCCGGAATAGGCGGCGCGGATGGCAGTCACGGGCTGGAAGAGTATCTGCAGACTCACGTGGTATATATACAGTACAACAACAGAAAAAAGTGATTAGAACGACAGAGAGGCGCGGCTTTGAGCCCGCCTCTTTCTATTTATGTAGTATTTCTCGGCCGAAGCCGTCATGAGTAATATCATAGCCCAGCGTGGCTACGGGTGTGACCCCGTTAGTTTAGATATCCTGACGTAACGCCTGCGGTGTGACCCTGTGTATTTTGCCGGATATTACTGATTTTTTTTATTTTCGGCCATGCATTTTGGAAACTTTTCGAGGTGCTCTTTCAGTTAAACAAAAAAATAAAAAAATTCTTCCAATGCAGTATAAAAATTCATAATTTAGGAAATGATATGAACGCAACCAAAAAACTGCTTTGGAGGACAGAATATGAATAAAAAGAAGACTTTTGGCAGCAGAGTAGAGGATTTTATGACCGGAAAGGGCTTTTACATAGTCCTTTTCGTATGCGTTGCCATTATCGGGATCTCGGCGTGGGCGCTGCTCTTTGCAGGAGGTTTTGAGACAGGCATACAGACGGGCTATACAGACGGCGATATCGAGGCGAGTGTCCCCGATGTTTCGGTTCCGGCAACGAACGGTGAGAATACCGATACCGGGATAGTCAGCGCGGAAATACCTGACTCTGTTGAGACCGGCGCATGGGAAGATCCTGAAAGCGTCCAGCCAGTGGTGAAGGATCAGACGACCGAGCAGACAAAGCCGACACCGGCTCAGGCCGAGACTACGGGGGCAGAAACGGAAAACGATGTTGTTACTATAAGTGACCTCGATTTTATCTGGCCTCTCTCCGGTGAGATTGCGGTGGGATATTCAATGGATAGCCTTATATATGATAAGACCATGGCCGATTGGCGTACTCACAACGGCGTTGATATTTCGGCTCAAATAGGCACTAAGGTTTTGTCTGTTGCCAAAGGTACGGTTGAGGACATCTATGAGGACGACCTTCTTGGTACTACGGTCATAGTCTATCACGCCGAGGGCCTGCGCAGTGTCTATGCGAACCTTGCAGCGATGCCGACGGTCAAGATAGGCGACACGGTCCGTATGGGGACTGTCATCGGCGCTGTAGGTGACACCGCCGTCGGCGAAACGGGGGAGGTCGCGCACCTGCACTTCGCCGTTACCCTTGACGGAGCGAGCGTCGACCCTGCGGAGTATCTGCCGCAGTAATAACGAAATTAGGCCGCGAATGAATAATTCCCGGTCAGGACTGCGAAAAAATCCCTGAAGCCAAGCGGCTTCAGGGATTTTTTCGCAGACTGAGGAGGACCGTTTATCCGTCCCCCGGTTTTCAATTGTCCCTAAAGAACTAGGTCCCTCTAAAATCAGGGGATTCAGCCTCAAAAAGGATTGGCGTTATACTTATAATCCCGCCTGCATAAATTATAATTACCTGCTGATTTCCCAATAATATAAACACATCTGTCGTTATAGAGTCACTTGGTCACGTATGAAAACGAATAGTGGGGTGGCTGATATCCAGCTTGTATACGCCGGCTGATTAGGTGCCGTCGGTGTCGGAATAACGGTTATAGGACTGATGCCGGTACCCATTATATACATTCTTGGAAATGGGGTCTTTTTTACGACA
>JBFWIW010000050.1:11204-22700 GCA_050253535.1 Oscillospiraceae bacterium | reverse complement strand
CCGTCTCCGCTGAGAGTAAACTTCATAGACAGAGGAGAAAGCTCAACGGCTTCCACCACTACGTCATGACCATTTATATCATAGGTCTTATCGATTTCAAATATCTGAGTCTCATCTGAATAGGAGAGCGTCCAGGAAAGCTTCCAGTTCCCCGCCACGACAATATCCGGCTTTACCGTACCGTTATCGCCGTAAAGGTTTGCAAATTCAACCGTAATTGTTTTGCCGTTCAAGTCTTTCTGTTCGCCATTGATCAGCCATATTTCATAATAACGCTCGTTGGCCGCCCCGGAAGGCTGGGCGGTTCCATCGGTATCATCCATGAATCCGGCGGTATAGCTGACGTGATTGCCGACATCCTCAATGTCGACGTTTGCACTCAACAGATTTTCATCCCACAGCGAGATTCCTTCCGGCGCTTTGACATCAAATAGCAGATAGACGCCGTTTTTATCACCGAGCGTCTGAAGGGCCGTAACCGTTAAGCCGTTTTCCGTCACGCTCTGATCCACGGGATCCACGGCTCCGGCGGAGGCCAGCTCGCTTTGCTGCTGCTCATCTGCTTCGAAACGCTCTGCGACTTTGCTGTTCCATTGTATAACATACGCGGCCGCGGCCGTTATGCCAAGCGCTGCGATAACGGCTGCAAGCACGATGGGAAATCTTTTTTTCATGACTTTTTTCCTTCCGGTTTTATTTAATATCTGAGTGTTCAAAGTATACTGCACCGTTTCATGGAAGCGATGAGGGACCTCCGGGAAAACATTATTCCAATCATTATTGTTCATGGATAAAAACCTCCTTCTCTCCAAGAACTGACTTTAATTCCGTGCGCGCGCGCGACAGCCTGCTTTTTACCGTACCCTCCGGTATTTTCAAAATCCCGGCCATTTCCATGGTCTTAAATCCTTCGATATAATGCAGAACAATCACCAGACGAAGCTCTGTTTTTAACGCCATAATGGCGTCAAACAGGCCCAGATCAATTTGCTGTTCCGATGAAAATTCCGCTTCCATATAGTCTTCGAGTGATACCACTCTTTTGCGTGCACGGCAAATCCGGTAACATTCGTTAATCAATATTCTGCACAGCCACGTCTTGAAGAAGCGGTCGTCCCTCAAGCTGTGAAGTTTGCTGTACGCCGCAATAATGGTTTCCTGAACGGCATCTGCGCAGTCACAGTCATTCTTCAGAATGGATTTGGATATGTGATACAGCGTGGCCTCCGCTGCCGTCACCTGTTCGGCAAAATCACTTTTATTCATTGCGGCTATTCCTTCTTATGTACATTACGAAGTCCCTTCCCTTATCGATCGATAAAATCTTGAGCTCTGACAATTAGATTATTCAGGACGGCGCGCGGTTCACGCTTTGAGAAAAATTATATAATATTTTTGTTTTGATGCATTTTTATTATACAAGCATATCAGTGGATCAGATTTTTTTCGATGCCAATTCAGATAAAAAACGAATTATAATTGCTGCTGAATTGAACTGTTCTGAAGTTGATACCAACTATTGCACATATTCTTTTACGTTTGTTCTTTATGGACGCCGCGCGGGGTGTCATCACCGCCCGGATAAGACACTAAAATGAAAAATATTTTATTGACTAAACGATAGTAACATGGTAATATGTTTTCGAAAAGGGAATTAGTCCCGTCTGAAACGATATTCTTCCAACAAAAATCTGCCGCACCAACTCCGCGGTATATTCCGCGGTTTTGAATAAAAAGCAAAAAAGGAACGTGATTATCATGATTCAAACAGTCTGCACTGACAGAGCTCCGGCTGCAATCGGACCGTATTCGCAAGCAAAGGTAATAGGCGGAATGGTTTATACTTCCGGTCAGATCCCGCTGGACCCGGTTTCGGGCAAGCCGGTCGGAACCACGATTGAGGAACAATCCGAGCAGGTTATGAAGAACATCGGCGAAGTCCTGACGGCCGCCGGTTCCTCGTTCGAAAATGTCGTCAAGACCACATGCTTTTTGGCCGATATGGGTGATTTTGCTGCGTTCAACGAAATTTACGCCGGATATTTCACCGGCAACCCCGCCCGCTCCTGCGTGGCGGTCAGGACGCTCCCGAAGGGACTCATGGTCGAGGTGGAAGCGATCGCGGCAGTAAAGTAACGGCATGAAATGAAATTTGGGAGGTCGAAATGAACAGCTTTACAAATGACAATATCAATTTTGATATCCTCCGGCAGCGCGCGTTCAATCTGCGGTGGGCGGAAGTTCCCGAGGGTGTGATACCCCTGACCGCGGCGGACCACGACTTTCCGGCCGCCCCGGAAGTCGTCGACGCTATCGTCAATTACTCAAAATCAGGATACTTTCCCTATGTTCCCCCCAGAGGGATGAGGGAGTTCCGCGAGGCCGCCGCCAGGTCCCTTTGGGAGCGCAAGCATGAAAAGGTGAATCCCGATTTTGTCCTTCCCATCGACTCAGCGGCGAGAGGGATGTCCGTTATAGCCAAGGCGATACTCAAGCCCGGCGACGAGGTTATCGTCTTTGACCCCGTCGATTTCCTGTTCAAGACCTCCATGGAGGCCGCGGGGGCAAAGAGCATACTTTTCCCCTCCCAGCTCAGGGAGGACAGAATATCGCTGGAAGGCCTGGAGAAATACATAACGCCGAAGACCAGGATGCTCGGCTTCTGCAATCCTCACAACCCCATGGGCATGCTCTACACCAAAGAAGACCTGGACTATCTGCTCTCGCTCTCCGAAAAGTACGGTTTTTACATCATGAACGACGAGATATGGTCCGATATCGTGTATCCGGGCAGCCGCTACAACAGTCTCATCGCGTTCGGCGCGGAGCGCAACGCAAGGACGCTGTCTGTTTTCGGGTTCTCCAAGAGCTTCGGTATCGCAGGCCTGCGCTCGGGCTTTGTCTACTGCATGAACAGGGAGATGTACGATATTATAGCGGCCGCCTCCGAGGTGGATTCGACGATCGGGGGCATCTCCTGCCTGTCTCAGGTTGCAGGTACCGCGTGCCTCGAAAAGGCGTATTACCGCGTGGACGAGTTTGTGCGGCAGATGACGGAAAACCGAAACTACGCCCTCGACAGAATCAAAAAGATGCCCGGTATCAAATGCCACACCCCGCAGGCGACCTTTGTCATATTCCCGGATATCACGGAGACAGGGATGGACCCCGTCGATTTTGTAAACTTAATGCGCGAGAAATATAAGGTGGCGCTTGTCCCCGGCGGCGCGAGATTCTTCGGCCCCGGCTCAGCCGGACATATACGTATTTGCCTGTCCACCAGCCATGAGGTTCTGGAAGAGGGGCTTAACCGGCTTGAGCAAGGCCTCAGAGACATCATGGGGCAATGAAGCCATAGACCAATATGAAGGAGTAGAAACATCTGAATATATAACAAGGAAATGAAAGGGGAGTATTATTATGGCAAAGATTATGGTAGCGCTGCTGTATATAGCGGCAATCCTCGCAATAGGCATTATTGCGGGAAGAAAGGTCAAAACAGCCGATGATTTCGCAACGGCAAACCGGAACATACCGTTCTGGACCAATGTCTATTCCATGTCGTCGGCCTGGATCGGCGCGGGAGCGACGCTCGGCTGCGCCAGCATGTGCTACGCTTACGGCGTATCCGGCTTTTACCTTGCCATCAGCGTCGGTATCGGCGCAATCCTCGCGAGCCTATTGTTTTCTAAAAAGATCAGAGAAGCAAATGTCACGACCATTCCGGAACTGATCCGGAACAGCTTAGGCAAAAAGGTGGCCGCATGGATCAGCCTGCTCGCGATTTTCCAGGTGTTTTCAATCGCCGCCAGCCAGATCCGTTCATTGGGCACCATTCTGGAGATGTTTATCCCGTCACTCAGCCTGCTGGCGGCGATAATCATCATGACGGTTGTCATGCTGATGTACACGGTTATCGGCGGCATGGTCTCCGCGACAAAGACGGACAAGCTCAATATATCGCTGATGGTGATCTCCGTCATGGTGGTCATTCCTATCGTTGCTTTGACAAAAGCCGGCGGTATTTCCGGATTTGTGGCGAAAGTTGACCCCACCTATCTGAACCCCGCCGCTCTGGGCGTGGGCGCGATGATATCCAGCGGGCTCTACTTCTGCACGAGTAATATGTTAAACAGCGAGAACTTTCTCCGCGTCTGCGGGGCCAGAAGCGCCAAAGAGGCGAGAAACGCTTCGCTGACCGCGACTTTCCTTGTTTATATCCCCTATCTGCTGTTTGCAAGCTTTGCCGGACTTATGGGCCTTGTCCTGGTATCACAGCTGGGCACTTCCGATTCCATTCTCCCCGCCATGGTCAACAGCCTGACAGGAAATGTTGTGGGCGCGCTCCTGCTGGCGGCTCTTTTGGCCGCTGTCATGGGCACGGCAGCTTCCGTCACAATGCTGGCGAGCGTTATGCTGACGCGCGACGTTATCTGCAGAATCAAGCCCATAGAGGGGAAGAAGCTCCTTTCCGTCCAGAGGATCGTCATGATCTGCGTGGCCGCCGCGGGCGTTGTTGTCGGCTATTCGGGCTCTTCCATCGTCTCCATCATGGAAGATGTCGGCGCCCCCTGCGGCGCGGCGCTTGTCCCGATTTTCTGCGGCATTTTCTTCTGGCGCAAGAGAATGAATGAGAAGGGTACCCTGATTACGATCTTTGTCGCGGTCGCCTCGACCCTGATCTATTGGGCGTTCGGTTCCCCGCTGGGAATCAGCCACTTCCTGTTCGGTATCATCTGCTCCACGATTACAATGTTCGTCGCGAACAGCATCTGCTATAAGGGTGAAGCCGTAAGTGAGAAAGGAGCTGCAGTATAATGGGATTCGTAGATTATCTGATTATTGCCGCCGGCTGCGGTATAGCAATTTTCCTGCTGGTCAATATGGCGAGAGAGGCCTTTAAAAAGTAGCTCAAATACATAGAAAGAGTCCCACCCGGCGGCATATCGCAGGGTGGGGCTCTTTTTTTACAGGCTGAGAACAGTGTGTTTTCAGCGGTTCAAATTCCTGATGTGCATATACACGGTGTTTTTGCTGATACCCAGGATTTCGGCGCACTTTACAACGCTGTCTTTGAGGTTGAAGATGCCGCGGTCGCAGAGCTTTGAGATGATCTCTTTGTTTTTGTTTGAGGCTAAAACCGTGACGTCCGCCGTGACCTCTTCCCGCGCGCGCAGAACAGCCTCGGTAATGAGGTCCTCGGAGTTGTCCACATATATTTCATCGTGATTGAAGGCTTCCGTGCTCGGCTGCGGTGTTGTGAAGTTGCCCAAAATCTTGGAGAAGGGGGTGTTGAGGTAAAAGTTGATGCACAGCAGCCCGATGATCCGGCCCTTTTCGCCCTGTATTGTGATTGTGGTGGACTTTAAGGGCTCACCCTTTTTGTTTTTGCTGAAATAGGAGATATACCCGGCGTTCTCCTGAGCTCTGACCTGCTTTAACATATTGAGCGCCAGATCCGTTATCGGGGCGCCCTCTTTCCGTCCGGTATAGTAACCGTTTATTATCTTTATAACGGATTTATCAAAATTCTCCAGGCTGTGCAGGACGAGCTCATACCCGTCGCCCATATAATCAGAGAGCCCCTCGCAGAGTGTTACGTACGATTGCAGGATAGCCCTGTCGGTTTTGGTCAGTTTTACCGTCGTCTCTTCCATAAATGCACCGCTTTTCTTTTTCGTTACTATACCAAGTATAATACAAAATCCCATAAATTCAAGAATATATCTTCAAATGGCGGTTCATAATCAATCCCCGTCCAATCGCCGTGCGAAAGAATTTTCAAAGATCGCATTGCGCGCGCGTGATCGATTTTTGAAAATTGCGCGATTTCAAGGCTTCCGGCGACATGCGCGGCGGAAGCCTTACCTCTCGAGGCTCCGCAGAGCCGAGGACCTTCTCCCGTTTTTATAGAAAAACCTAGTTTTTAGATAAAAGGGAATCGCTTATGGTATGCGCCATAAGCGATTCCGCTTTTTCCGCCGGGCAAAGGCGGAAGGTATAGAGGTGTAAATGAAATAGGGTGAAAACAAGGCTTGTTTTGCTTATCCTACAAGCACATGCGGGAGGAACATGGTAATGGGTTCCCAGTAGGTAATGATCATAAGATCGAGCACCATGACGCCGATGATTGGCAGGATGCCTTTTGAAATTTCCTCAAGCTTGCAGCTGGCCACGTTGCAGGCCACGAAGAGGTTGACGCCGAGAGGCGGGGTGACGAAGCCGATTGCGAGGTTGACCACCATGATGATGCCGAAGGCGACGGTGTCCACGCCGAGCGCTGAGACGATCGGAAGGAAGATGGGGGCCAGAATGATGATGGCGGCGTTCGTCTCCATGAAACAGCCGACGACGAGCAGAAGGAAGTTGATAAGCAGCATAATAATAATTCTGCTGTTAGAGATGGAGATAAAGAAGCTCGCGATCTGAGTGGGGATGTGCTCAATCGTGAGGATGCGGCCGAAGGTGGTCGCGGTGCCGAGGATGATCATTATAGTGGCGGTGGTCAGGGCCGCGCCGCTGAAGATATCCCACAGATCCTTCCACTTCAGATCCTTATAGATGAAGCAGCCGGCGATGAGGCCGTAAGCAACGGCGACGGCCGCCGCTTCGGTCGGCGTAAATATACCGCCGTAAATGCCGCCCAGGATGATGACAGGCACCAAAAGGGCCCATTTGGCGTCCCAGAACGCTCTGCCCGCGTTTCCCCAGGTGAAGTCGGGGGCGTTTTTGTTTATGTAGCCGTGTTTTTTGCAGTAGAAGTGAGAATACAATAATAAGCTTACGCCGATCAGGATCCCGGGGAAGATACCGCCGACAAACAGCGAGGATACGGAAGCGCCCGTCGAAACGCCGTACATGACCATTGGGATTGACGGCGGGATAATGACGCCGATGGCGCCGGCGGCTGCGGCTATCGCGCTCGCAAATTTTTTGTCATAGCCCTGTTCCACCATCGCGGGGATGGTGAGGCCGCCGATAGCAGCGACAGTCGCGGGGCCCGAACCGGAAATAGCGGCAAAGAACATGCAGGTGACAACGGTAATAAGGGCCAGACCGCCCGTCTTTTTGCCGAGAAAAGCATCCGCGAAGGCCAGAAGACGCTTGGAAATGCCGCCCTTACCCATGAGCTCCCCGGCAAGTACAAAGAAGGGGACCGCCATGAGGGGGAAGGAGTCCGCCGCCGTGACCAGTCCCTGTGCCACATAGGTGGCGCTGACCGTGTCGGAGGTCAGGATGGTGACAAGGCTCGAGAGGCCGAGGGAAATACCGATCGGCAGCCTCAGAATAAGGAAGATGACAAAGGAGCCGAACAGAATAAGTGTTGTCATGCTTATTTATCCTCCTTTTTTCCGTGGGCGTCGCTGTGTATATCCTTGGCGCACCTTATGAGGTTCTGTATAAGACGCACAACGACCAGCGAAAATCCGACGACTGTAGAGCTGTAGATGATGCCCATCGGGATATGGGAGGCGGGGGAGAACTGACCCGAATTGTTGATCATGCCTACCACCTGGATACCGTAGTAAATGACGGCGGTGGCGAAGGTGAGAAACAGAAGGTCGGAAATGAAAATAAAGTAACGCTGAACTTTTTCGGGCAGCATCGCGCAGACGGCGTCCACGGAGATGTGCCTGTCCATTTTTACGCCATAGCTGATACCGATATAGATAAGCCATATGAACAGATATCTTGCTATTTCTTCAGACCACGAAATGGAGTTTTTCAGGACATATCTGAAGAATACCTGAGCTACTATAATGATACTCATCAGGGCAAGGCAGGCAACGCAGATGATCTTTTCTATGTTTTTATCAAGAAAATGCAAGACTTTTTGCATCCTTGTACCTTCTCCTTTCAGAAACGTGCACCAACAGGTACGAAATTCCGGTCACGCCCTCATTTTTCAGCGTGACCGGAAAATCGCCGAGATCAGGTGCTTAGAAGTTCTTGCCTGCTGCCTGATAGAGTTCGTCGGCTATGTCGCCGGCCTTTTCACGAACCATGTCATAAACGGGTGAACAGGCATCGGCAAAGGTAGCCAGTGTCTCCTCGGGCAGATCGTACACGGTGCTCTTGCCGGAGTCGTTGATCTTCTGGCGGCAAGCGGCCTCGGCGTCCGCGCACAGGGAGCGCTGATAATCAACAGCCTGGGTCAGGCAGTCCTGAACCATGGTCTGATATTCCGCCGGCATGCTGTTCCAATAATCCTTGTTCATGAAGACTATGTACGGGGTGTAAATGTGGTTGGTCATGGTCACATGATCCTGAACCTCATAAAACTTGGTGTTGTAGATGAGCTCGAGGGGATTTTCCTGAGCGTCAAAGGTCTTCTGCTGGAGCGCCGTGAACAGTTCGCCGAAGGCGAGAGGAGAGGGGTTCGCGCCGAGGTTCTGCCAGATGGCGATGTGGATGTCGTTTTCCATAACGCGGATCTTGAGGCCCTTGAGGTCTTCAAGGCTGTTGATCGCCTTATTGGTGGTCAGCTCGCGGAAGCCGTTTTCAAAGTAGCCGAGACCCTTGAGGTTGGCCTGATCGAGGGTCTCGAGGATCTTTGTGCCGATTTCGCTGTCCAGAACCTTGTAGACGGTGTCGCGGTCTGAGAACAAAAACGGGGATTCAAAGGCATTGAGCGTGGTGTCAAAACCCGCCATGTTGGCGGAAGACGGGCTGCCCATGTCTACGTTGCCCTGTGTGCAGGCCTCGGTGTACTCACGGTCGCCGCCGAGCTCCTGGTTGGGATAGATGTCTACGGTGATGGCGCCGTTGGACTCGGCTTCGATCAGTTCCTTGAATTTGAGCCAGCCCTCGTGCAGGGTTGTGGATTCGGCGGCGCCGTGAGCCGCCATGATTTTGAAGGTTTGGCCGGTGGCTGCGGCGTTGCCCGTGTCAGCCGATGTGCCGGTGCTCGCTGTGCTTGCGGTGTCTGTTCCTGTCGTTGTTCCGGTTGAAGAGCTGCATCCGACAAGGACGACAGCCAGCATAACGACTGCCAGAATGAGACTGAGAGCTTTTTTCATTGAATAATCCTCCTAATTTTGTTTTTTAATAAAACTGCGGGCAGCCGCAGCTTCAATTAAACTGAGTTTATAGCACAGAAAATTTCAGGGGGTATACGCCAATGTCAAATGTGCCGTTTTGCCCTAATCAATTGCCTCTATCTGGAGACATGTCTCCAGCGCGTTTACATAATCCAGGCAGTACCGCGCGCAGCGTATCTGATCCGGATACGGCGTGCATTCAAAGCTGACATAACCGCTGTAATCAATTTCATGGAGCGTGCGCATACAGCTTTTAAAATCAATGTTTCCGCCGCCGGGGTAACGCCTGTTGCTGTCTGTGAAGTGGACATAGCCGAGTTTTCCTTCGCAGCCGAGTATCGCCTTTGGCAGATTACGGTCCTCCACGATCATGGAGTGGGTGTCTATATGGATCCTGACGTTTGAAAGGTTCAGACTGTCCAGATAGCTAAGCGTCTCCGGGACGCTGTTTAAGTAGTTGTTTATGTAGCGCATGATCGACTCGACGACGATCCACACGCCGTTTTTTTGCGCGTGTGCCGAGAGCTCGGCGAGCGCCTCGCTGTGATAGCCGATATATTTGCCTTTTTCCGGGCCGCCCGGGACATTTGAGCGCATTATGCCCACCACCACCGGGCAGTTCAGCACGGCGCCCAGGTCCAAATGCTCCTTGAGCCGGTCAATCGCCCTGCGGCGAATCGAGGCGTCGTCGCTTATAAGCGAGAGGCCGCCTTGCATATACTCCATACCGGTGGCGATCCCGCAGAAGCCGAGGCCAAGATCGTCCGCTATGCGCCGGAAAAGGGCGCCGTCATATTGCTTCGGATCGCGGATATGCAGTTCCAGCGCGTCGTACCCAATTTCGGAGGCGGTTTTTGCGCAGTACTCAAAATCACCTCTTAAGATGACCGGTTTGTCGTCAGACATGGGTTCGAGGCCGCAGACGATGCCATATTTCCACATAATGACTTCCTTCCTGATAGACTGATTCTCTGATTTAAACGGGGGGAAAAACACGATAACCGCAGAAAGTGCTCAGCCGGGCAAACGCTATACGGATAAGCTGGCATGCTGAAACGCCGCGGGAGGCGTTTTAAGCAAGGCCCGGCTCGGAGGCTTTTGCAAAGGACGCGCTGATTAAGCATAACGCGCCGATACTGCCTGCATCAAAGAAAATTGAGCGAAGATTTTCGCGCCCCGCTTCAATTTCCGTTCCCGGGCGGCAGCCCGTTAGCTTCAATAATCGACTGATGTCCTCAAATTTTGACGGGCATGCCCGTTTTGGGACAAAACGAGGAGGATTAAGGCTCGGTGCCAATCAAACGGCGATATAAAGCATAACCGTCAAAAACGGGCTTACATCGGCGCGTTGTGCTTAATCAACCTGTCCCTGAAACCGAAACATACCATAGGCCGGGAGCAGTCGGCCCGATGGCAGGCAAGCGGATATTGCGCATCAAAAAGATTCGGAGAAAATAGAAGGATAAACTCCGGCAGGCCAAATTACCGCCCTGAACATGTCGTTTCTCACGATTGTACGGATTTTATGGCATGTGTTTCCGGAAGCGCAGCCTTCGCTTTGCTGATGCTTATGGAGAAAAGCATCGCGACAGCCGATGAAAGTCAAAGGCTTTTATTCGCTTCATTTCCATCACAATGTACCCTCCTTTATCTGATACTGCTATTCAATTAACCTGATGATAAAAAGCGGCCCGTTATACGCCCGGCGGCGTTATCCCCCTAGGCGGGCGACAGCCCGTCGTCGTCTGCCTTGCCGGACAAAGAACATACTCGCTGTAAAATCGAATAGCAGTATGAAATAGCAAATTTATCGGACGGCATTACAAAACGTGCCGTTATTGATTTATTTCACACCGACCGGCGATTCTGAGCTGTGTAACCGCTATAAAAGGATTAACGTTAACCCTGACAAAAAAATTAAATTCAACAATATTGCCGCCGATTAAAAATAGTATCGTTAATATAATCTAAAACAGCCTTATAATATTTAATATATTATACAATATGCACTTATGTGAAAAACCGCTTATGTTTAAGGTGATAAATTAATAGATTATCGATATATATAAAACATGAATAGATCATAAGCTTTGTTATACTTAATGTCAATATCAAAATATATTTTCTACTAATATCGCTAATTTTACATATAAAATATGTGCAATATGACTATCAAAAAGGTGCCGGGTAAGTGACGATGCATGAAAAAGGAAAAAGTATTGACATCATTTTTGGTTTCTGCTAGAATCGAATTAACGATAACCTAAGCTTGTGCCGTGAACTTAGCGGAGTAGTTCAGCGGTTTTCAGGCACATAATAGGGGGCAGTCATCAAAAAGAAAATTCGGAGAATGTCCAAATGAAAAACGCTACATTAAAAGATATAGCAAAAGCCGCAGGAGTCTCGGCAATGTCGGTTTCAAAAGCGCTTAACAATAAGCCGGGCATATCCGAAG
>JBFWIW010000050.1:8962-11104 GCA_050253535.1 Oscillospiraceae bacterium | reverse complement strand
CATCAAAAAGAAAATTCGGAGAATGTCCAAATGAAAAACGCTACATTAAAAGATATAGCAAAAGCCGCAGGAGTCTCGGCAATGTCGGTTTCAAAAGCGCTTAACAATAAGCCGGGCATATCCGAAGAAACCAGAAAAAGAATACTGAGGGTCGCGGAAGAATTGCACTATACGCAGAATATGGTGGCAAAAAGCCTGCGGACCGAGGAAACCATGACTATCGGAGTCGTCCTGTCCGACAGTTCCGAGATGGTCACGTCGCGTATTTTGTGGGGAATACACGATATGGCCAAAGAGCATCACTACAGCGTAATAATAGCAAACACGGATCGCAGCGAGGAGACGGAAAAGGAAGCGGTGGAGACGCTTATAAATAAGCGTATAGACGGCCTCATCATGGTCGCTCCCATCAGAAACTCGACAGATTATATGACTTGGCTGCAGAATTTTGGTATCCCTCTGGTGCTGCTTATGCGTCAAAACCAGAAACAGTCGGTAGATACGGTCATAAACGACAATTTTCTCGGCGGTTATCAGATAGTGGAGCATCTGACGCGGCAGAAGTGCAGGAACTTCGCGTTTCTGCCGCTTCTGAACTCGCAGTCGGGCACCGAGCGAATAGCAGGATATTCGCAGGCTCTCAGGCAATTAAAGATCGATTATGACGACTGCCCCTCGCTTTTAACGGCGCCTTTTATTAATGACGGCTACCAAAACATGAAAAAGCTGCTGGAATCGGGCGTTAATTTTGACGCTCTGGTCTGCGGCTGCGACACTATCGCGATCGGCGCCATGAGCGCGCTGCTGGAAGCCGGCATCTCCATACCGAAAGACGTATGCGTCACAGGGTACGATGGGATTGAACTTGCCAGTTACCTTATGGTGCCGCTCACCACGATTGTGCAGCCGTTATACGAGATGGGTCAGCAGGGTACGGAAATACTGCTGGACCGCATAAAATATCCGTCAATCCCCGTCAGGAAGATCATCCTGAAAAGTGAGCTTCTTGTACAGGGATCAACCAAGCGAACAGTAAAGTAGCGGTTTACACTTACGGAAGGAGCATACAGCGCTTCTTCCGCAAAAATAATATTATTTTTGAAAAGAGGCATCGATTATGAAACTGGAGGGCAGAATCGCGGTTGTAACCGGCGCTGCTCAGGGAATCGGGTTTGCCATTGCCAAAAGATTAAACACGGAGGGATGCCGCGTCGCGCTCTTCGATATCAACGAGGAAAAGGTCAGGGAGTCGGCGGCGGCGCTCACGGACTGCATCAGCGTCAAATGCAATGTCTCAAATCCGCAGGACATAGAAAACGCGCTCAAGACTGTCGCTTCCAAGTTTGGGGGCGTCGACATCGTGGTCAATAACGCCGGTATACTGCCGAGTTCGGCGATACCCGACGTGACCGAGGCGGAGTGGGACCGCACGATGGCCGTGAATCTGAAAAGCGTGTTCTTCATGGTACAAAAAGCTATCCCTTATCTTAAACAGTCAATGTTTCCGCGCGTTATAAACACCAGCTCGCTGGCAGGCAGGATGGGCGGTTTTGAGACCTGTCTCGCCTATTCCGCTTCAAAAGGCGGCATAAACGCGCTGACGATGGGCTTTGCCAGACAGCTTGCGCCTTTCGGCATAAATGTAAACGCCATCTGCCCCGGAACAACGGAAACGCCGATCACACAAGCGTTCAGCCCCGAGGCGATGGAGCGGCTTCTGACGCGAATCCCGCTTCGCAGGCTCGGAAAACCCGATGATATGGCCGCGGCGGCCGCCTTTTTGGCGAGCGACGACGCGTCTTTTATCACAGGGCTCCTGATGGATGTAAACGGCGGCATGTACATGGGCTGAATACAGGCCGAGCTGATAAAATTCAACATCATTGCCTTGGCAAGCCCGGCATCCCAAAGGCATACATAAATTCCAAATTATAAGGAGATTTTTACAATGAGTGAGAACAAGTTTCTGAAATGGCTGAGCAGCGAGACGCAGTCGATTTACTGGCATGATTCGGCGGTGCGCGCCGAGCAGCTTGACGCTTTTGAAAACGGCGCCGTCGGCATGACGACGAATCCCTTTTTAATCAATTCAACGCTTCACAGCGACCGCGCTTTCTGGGAAGATCGGCTTTCAAAGCTGCC
>JBFWIW010000050.1:0-8862 GCA_050253535.1 Oscillospiraceae bacterium | reverse complement strand
ATGCCCGCCGGCTGCCGCGGCACAAACCACATAACGGAGCTTGCCGGGGCAAAAATGATCATGTCAATCGCGCCGAAAATCAAGTCGATGCTTGAGAGCGTCACCGTATTTGAGGAGAGGATCGGCGTGCCCGTCGCGCAGGATGTCATAGACCGCCTGATGACCATGCCCGAGTTCCGCAAGGCCTATGAGCCGGACGGGATGACGAAAGAGGAATTCATCACCTTCGGCTCGACAAACCGCACGACGGATCAGTTTATAAACGACGGCTGGAATCCGCTGGCCGCCTATAAGCTCTGATAACCGGAAGCGGAGGCAGGGCGATGAATTATTTAGAGTGGATAAATAAACGCACCAAAACCGATTGGTGGCATGACTCCGGAAACCCGGACGAGATAAAACTTGCAATTGAGCGCGGCGCCACGGGCGTCACGACAAACCCGGTGCTGACCTTCCGTTCTTTTCAATCCCAGCCGGAGTTCTGGGAGCCGAAGGTACTGGCGCTGGGGGACGATTTTGAACCCGAGCAGAGGGCGGAGGCCCTTTTGAAGCTTGTCGCAACCTACGCCGCCGAAAAGGTGCGGCCCATATATGATGCGACAAACGGCCGTCTGGGTTATGCTCTGGGCCAGCTGAACCCGTCCCGCGCGGGCGATGCGGAGGGGATGCTCCGGCAGGGCAGGCGGGTGCACTCCTGGGCGCCGAATATCGCCGTCAAGCTGCCGGCAACGGCTGCCGGTGTTGAAGTCATAGAGCATCTGGCCGAGGAAGGCATACCCATCTGCGCCACGATTAACGTCTCGGTCGCGCAGGCCATCGCCGTAGCGGAAGCCTATAACAGAGGAAAGAAGAAGGCGCTGGCAAACGGGGTAAAACCGCCCCTGTGCATCGTCGTCCAGCAGGTGGGCCGTCTTGACGATTATCTGCGCGACGTCGCCATGGATATGAAGCTCGGGCTTCCCGAGTCGGTCGTCACGATGGCGGGACTCGCTGTCGCCAAGAGGACGTATCACATTTTCGAGGCGCGCGGCTATGATTCCATCATCATGCCCGCGGGGCTCAGGGGTGCTTACCACCTGACCGAAATGGCCGGGGGAAGGCTCTTATACACCATAAACACAAGGGTACAGGACATGATCCTCGCCAAAGACCCCCCGCAGGTGGAGAAGATAGACGAGCCTATGGACCCCGATGTTCTGGATCAGCTTATGCGGATTCCCGAATTCGTCAGGGCTTACGAGCCGGACGGCATGAAACCCTCCGATTTCATCACATACGGCGTTACACAGAAGCTTTTAAGTCAATTCAATGAGACCGGCTGGGTGCCGCTGGAGACATATCTGTCAAAAAAAGCGTCGAACCGCTGGATTTGACCGATAAATTTTACGAGGAGGAAACGAAGTAATGAAAATTGGTTTTGTAGGTCTGGGCATAATGGGTAAACCCATGTCCAAAAATCTGTTGAAGGCCGGCCATGAGCTGGTCGTAACCGATCTGAATAAGGACGCCGTTGCCGAAGTGGTCGCGGCGGGCGCCAGGGCGGCCGCCAGCGCAAAGGACGTTGCGGCCGAGTGCACCACCATTATCACCATGCTGCCCAACAGCCCGCATGTCAAGGCCGTCGTCTGCGGCAAAGGCGGCATTCTGGAGGGGGCAAAGCCGGGGACGGACATCATAGATATGAGTTCAATCGCGCCCCTCGCCTCCAAGGAGATAGCCGGGGAGTGCGCAAAGGCCGGTGTCAATATGCTGGACGCTCCGGTATCCGGCGGCGAGCCCAAGGCCATCGACGGGTCTCTTTCCATAATGTGCGGAGGGCCGAAGGCGCTGTTTGACAAGTATTACGAGATGCTTATGGTCATGGGCGCTTCCGCCGTGCACTGCGGCGATATACAGGGAGCCGGAAACACGGTTAAGCTCGCCAATCAGATCGTTGTAGCGCTGAATATTGCCGCCTGCGCGGAGGCATATTCTCTCGCGACAATGGCGGGAGTCGACCCCCAGAAGGTATTTGAGGCGATAAGAGGCGGCCTTGCGGGCTCCACGGTCATGAACGCCAAGGTGCCCATGATGCTCGACGGCAACTTCAAGCCGGGCTTCAAAATAGACCTGCATATCAAGGACCTGAACAACGCCCTCGACACCGCCCACGGTCTCGGCACCCCGCTCATGCTGACGGCGCAGGTGCAGGAGATGCTCCAGTGGCTGCACAACAACGGCGACGGCCAGAGCGACCACAGCGCGATCCTGAAATACTACGAGAGAATCACGGGAGTCGAGGTCAGAAAACAGGACTAAACCGCCAAATGATTTAACACAAAAAAATCCGCATTCCGGTTTTCCGGAATACGGATTTTTTTTGAAAACCGGGCTGATCCCGGTTCACGGGTCTGCGGGCGACAGGGGAGCGGCGGCTTTTATTGACGAACTCCCGCGCTCATGATAACATGGATGCGGATGTGGCATTTTATGCCATTAAACGGCTGCATCGCGGCTGACAACAGTTTAAAAAGGAGAGCGCTATGAAAGATATATCCGAGATTCCAAAGCTATCGCTGGGTACCCTGCCCACGCCTTTTTACAAGCTGGAGAATATCAGTAAGCTCACGGGGAAAAAGGTCTATATCAAACGCGACGATATGACCGGCGTTTCGCTGGGCGGCAACAAGGTCAGAAAACTGGAATATGTGCTGAAAGACGCCGTGGACAAAGGCTGCGACACCATCATCACCACAGGGGCCGCCCAGTCCAACCACGCCATGCTGACCGCGGCCTGCTGCCGCCGCCTCGGGCTGGAAGTGCATCTGGTGCTCAAACAGCTCGGCGTCACGGATAAAAAAGGCAACCTCCTGCTTGACGACCTGATGGGCGCGGACGTGACCTTTGTTAACAGCCGCAGCTATGACGACGTGTACGCGGAGATAGACCGCCTCTGCGGGCGCCTGCGCGCCGAGGGCAAAAAACCGTATGTGATCCCGGTCGGCGCTTCCGTGCCGCTGGGCAGCCTCGGCTACGTCGGCTGCGTCAAAGAGATAAAGCAGCAGGCCGACGCGCTGGGCGAGAAGATTGACCACATCGTCTGCTGTGTCGGCTCCGGCGGCACCCATGCCGGCGTCGCGCTGGGCGCGAAGCTGTACAGCCCCGGCACCAAGGTCACGGGCATCATCGTCTCACCGGATGAGGATTTCCGGACCGAAGTCTTCGACATGGTAAACGGCGCCTGCGGGATACTGGAAACGGACATGCGCATAACCAAAGAAGATGTCGTGCTGAGAGACTACGCCGGCACCGGCTACTCCATCCCCTCGGAACTGGGCAACGCCGCTATCCGCACGCTGGCGAAGAACGAAGGCCTCTTCCTTGACCCGGTGTACACCGGCAAAACCTTTGCCGGTCTGCTCGACCTGTGTAAGCAGGGCTATTTCGGAGAGGACGAATCCATTGTGTTTATCCATTCGGGCGGCGCGGCGACACTGTTCGCGATCCCGATCGAATAAGCCGGATATACCGGCGCCCGCAATATAAAAAAGGGAATCGCTTATGGTGCAAACCATAAGCGATTCAGTTTGTCGAAAAACCTTGTTTTCCGACAAAAACGGGAGCGGGTTCTCGGCTCTGCGGAGCCTCGAGCGGTAAGACTTCCGCCGCGCATGTCACCGGAAGTCTTGTAATCGCACAATTTTCAAAAATCGATCACGCAAACGCAATACGATTTTTGAAAATTCTTTCGCGGCGAAAGGACGAGGGGACTTAGACAGGGACTTCTTTGACAGTCTGAATCGCTTATGGTGCAAACCATAAGCGATTCTCGGTTCAGGCCGGACAGGGAACTGCTTTTATTACATAAAGGCCGAGACGTTTGCCGGAAATCGGCAGAATGCCATTACGCGGAGGCCGACCCCGTTTAAATCGCGGGTACGGTCACATTTTTGACCGCTGCAGATTGTCGGCCGCCTTGATCAGATGCTGCCGCATCAGCTTTCGGGCCTGTTCGCCGTCATACTCGCGCAAGGCGTTCAGAATTGCCTGATGATCATTTAAGGTGGACAGGGTCTGACCTGATACACGCTGGGTTATCACCTGGGTCCGAAGGAGCAGCTCGGCGCACATATCGAAGATCTTGCTGAGTGAGGAGTTCCCGGACGCTTCAGCTATTAACTTATGGAATTCGTAATCCTGTTCAATGCCGAAACCGCCGCTCTCCACGTCGGCCCGGGAGATATCCAGATTGTTCTGAATCAGACTGAGCTGCCCGGCGGTTCGGTTCGAGGCGGCAAGTTTGGCTATTTCCGGTTCCAGAATCAGACGGATCTCGATAAGCTCTTTGTTAGCATTGACATCCTGCACGATAATCGCTGAAAAGGGGTCCATGAGATTTGAGACTGTCGGAACGGCGATGAACGTGCCGTTTCCGATCTGCTGCCTGATGTATCCCATAGTCTCCAGGGAGCGAAGCGCCTCGCGGATAACAGTCCGGCTCACGCCCATGTCCTCCGCGAGCTTCCTCTCCGGCGGCAGACGGTCGCCAGGACGCAGTTCCCGATTTTTGATCTTATCAAAGAGAATTTGTACTATCTCTTCATAGTACTTTGGCTTTTTTACTTCATTCATATGCAGCACCTTTGCCTGTTGTTTCTACTTCCCGGGCCACCGACACTTCCCACATCAGAGCCGCCGGGCGAGGATTAAAATGAGCCTTGGGTTTTATGATTAAGTTATTTATTATATCTCACAATATGCCGACACCGCAAGCGGGGAAGCAATATTATTTTACTGAATCTTCAGAATATAGCGAAATGTTTCAGAAAAAGGCGGTTATCCGAAAATAACTGCCTTAATACTACTGTTCGATTAACCTTTTCCATTCAGCCATGACATCGGAGCCGGGATTTCCGGCGCGGGCAGTCCCTCCGGGAACCGGTCCGGCAAGCGTTTTGCCAGGCGGCCATAACCGAACACATCGTCTTCGGGCATGGGCATATGATAGAGCATGACATTTTTGAAGCCCATGTCCCGCACAAAGTCCCGGCCGGCCCGGGAATTTAACTGATAGAACATGAAAAAGCCCGTGTCAGCGGGCGCAAAGCCCGAAAGCAGGCCGCTCTCCCTCAAACCGAGCTTCGCGTCTCCCGCGATGAACATGGTCTCGCCGTCTGCCCGGAGCAGGAAAGACCGGTGCGGTACGTCCCGGTACTGCGGTCCGTCGTGTACGGTGTCCAGAGCAAAAAACTCTATGCCGCCGATGTTTGCCGCGCAAAGCCCGGGAGAGCGCTCCTCCATCCGAAGCGCCGAATGCTCTGCCCCCGGCCACCATATTGCCGGAGGTTCGCGGTATTTTAAAAGCTTATCAACCAGTTCCCCGGAAAAGTGATCCGGGTGGCGGTGCGTGAATATGGCCGCGTCCAGACGGCTGAACATGCCAGTTTGTTCCGAAAGCTGCTCTTTTATCGCCGTCGGCGTGTCGGAAAAACCCTCGATCTTATCGAAAAGCCCGTCGACAAGGACGGCCGTGTCCCCGCTGCGGATGTAAAGCCCGCAGTTTACGGTGTGAAATATCTCAAAACCCATAATACAGTCCTTTTAATCTCTGATTTGAAAATATAGCCGGGCAGGGGTTCGTGTCCCGCAAGATTGTGCGGACGTGCCCGCGGGGCGTTTAAGCTTATTTTGGGGTTTGCCGCTCTCGGGCTTTGCGGTAAACGGGGAAATACAGGGCAAGCGCGAGCAGTAAGCCGCAGAGCACGTCGATTACCGAATGCTGTTTTATAAAAACAGTCGAGGCGCAGATCAGAATGACCAGAATAAGGGAAAGTGCGAGCAAAAGCCGTCTGTGCCCTGTTTTTTGGCTCTTGATGAGTGAAATATGTATTGCGGCGGCGGCGAAGACATGCATGCTCGGCAGCACCATCGTCGATGTGTCGATCCGGAACATGGCGGCCATCGCGCGGGACAGCAGGTCCGTCTGCGTGATTTCGGGCCTGAAGGATATGGCGTTCGGAAAAACGGCGTAAAAGGCGAGGCATAGGCCCATCCCTATAAACAGGCAGGCCTGCAGCCTGTAAAAATCGGCCTTGGCGTTCAGCGCGAAGTACAGGAGCGATGCAAAGATATACAGATACCACATGCAGTAGGGAATGAAAAACCATTTGACAAAGGGAATGTAATCGTCCAGCCGGCAGTGGATGTAATAAACAGGCGCGATAAAACGCTTCAGCAGAAAGAACACCGCTAAAAATAAAAGCCACCCGGCAATGGCAAAGAATATATGTCTGTATTCTCTGATGAATAAGCCGCCTTTTTTCTCCTGCGGCCGTGCAGTATTACGCGAAATTATGACCGATAACCTCCTTTGCGGATAATTGCGGTTTTTGAAGCGCCCCCCCGCGCGGCGGGGCGCGAAACCTGATTTTCATAATACCATCGCCGCCGCCGCAGGTCAACCAGCAGCCCGCCCGATGCAGGCAAGACTCACAAAAGCAGAGAGTAAGTATTTCTGCTTTACTCTCTGGTTGATTATCATTTACACCCCGTATTACAAATTAACCATTGCAGGGTATTTTCATTATTAACATCGTTATCGGTTTCAGTTGTGTTCGGCCCGCTGTTTTATATCTAAGCAGACAATGCTGCCGGTCAAGGTACCGGCATTATCGTGCGCTGCTCAGCCGGATACCTTTTCATGGCCGCCGCTTTTTCCGAACAGCCGGCGGATAAACGGCGTTTTCAGTTGGATCGCGCTTTCCGGGCAGAGCTCCTGGCAGCAATAACAGCGGATGCACCGCTCGTATTTATAGGAAGGCGGATTTTTCTTATTCCCGTCATGCCAGTCAACCGCTTTGGGCGTAACGGGGCACATACTGACGCAAACGCCGCATCTTACGCACTTATCCGCCAGAATATAAGGCCTCGGCACCAGCATATTCTTGACCGCGTTTGCCCTTCCGCTGGGTTTAAACGGCTTTACGGGTTCTCTGCTTACGCGATAGTCCTCGGCGACAAAGCTTTCAATGGGGTCGCCCAGAAGTTCGATTTCCTCTTTCAGATAGGTTCCGGCGCCCATTTCCATCCCGGCCGTGTTGGTGAGGACCAGCTCGGGGTCCAGATTCATCAGTCTGCACATCGTCGCGTCCAGCGCGATCGGGTCCGCCGAAAGCAGCAGCACATTCATTTTTCTGGGTGTTCCCCCGCGGGGGCCGTTCCCCTCCATGGCCATGATTCCGTCCATGATGTAAAGTCTGGGATGAACACAGGCGTTAAGATCGATCAGCATTCTGGCAAACTCGGAGGCGTCCGGGATTCTCATGTGGAATTCGCCCTTTCGTGCCCCGGGTATGCAGCCGAACTGATTTTTAACAGCGCCGGTCACCCTCTGAAAACCGTGGGTCTTCATTTTAGGCAGGCTTATTACGCCGTCGCTGTCGAGCACGCCGTTTGCTATTGTGAATTTCTTGTTCTGATGCCCTTCCGCAAAAAAGATCTCTTTCCCGGATTTAAAATCAGCCGGGTCGATGTTTAATTTTGCGGCGACTTCTCCGATCCCCGTTCTCTTCGCGGCGGTGTCGGGGCTTTGAAACGCCGGGGAATCCCCATAGACAGGCTTCGCGCCCGCGCTTTGCAGTAGTTCCGCCACAGCTTTGAATACAGCGGGATGTGTGGTGACACATTTTTCCGGGGGATCGGCTGAGAGCCAATTGAGCTTTAAGAGGATTTTTTCATCGGCGGATATAAAATTTGTTATCCCGCCAATCAGATTGACGCCTCTTTCAACCGCCGCTTTTACTGTGTCGTCTTCATAACTTTCACACCGGATCAGTACGACTTGAGACATTCGGGCCCACCTCTGATAATCATATTTCAGCTCTCCGCGGCGTCGGCTTTCATCCGTTTACGAAAAGTGTTTATTACCGCGAATGAGCTTTTGTCCATTATACACGCGTACGCCATATTATATCAGCTCAGCGCGATGAATTCACGCATTATAATGCCAGTAAATATTCTGTTAATGTCCGCCGAACATCAAAACAGCTGAGAAAGGACCTGCCTTGAATGTCCGCGCCGCATTCAAGGCAGGTCCTTTCCTGACACGGGGCGCACACCGGACCGTCCCCGTGGTACATATTTAAAGTGTCCCTTCAGCTGTTGTAAGGCAACCAACATCTTCGGCGGGGTTCTTATTCTCAGCTTGATGTTCGCGTTGTAAATACAACAAGGACAGCTCGGTTCGGATTTGTTCCTCAAATTGAGTGAAAATTGCCTGAAGATTTTCCTCCACGACGCATAATACTTCTTCGCTGTCATCGTTTGAGATCTTTTTACTGTATGATGACACTGACAATATCAGTCTTGCCATTGTCTTTGTGCTTGCTTCAACAGATATTTCGGTTGCAACCAGAGACCCCAAATCACGATTTTTTTTATCTCGTTCATCGGAAACGTATTCGTCTTTGGCTTTAGCTTTGGCTTTGTCGTTGATATATATGAAATTAGAACCGATTTGTCCTTTCATAAGTCGGTAGAACGGTGTTTTTTCATTAGTTGTTAACTCATTTAGCGACAATCCGCCCCGGACAGCCTGAAAATCTACCCATTGCCAGTTGACGCAGTCCTCGCCCAAACAGTATGCCATCGATACAATTAACTTGTCCTTGTTAATTGATGTTTGCTCATGAAAACATGAGCATATTTCAATAGATATGTACCGCAATTGCTGCAGCGGGTGAATCTCCTGCAAAAACGATTCTGCAGTCTTCCTTTGGGTTAAACTTGAATTCACAGCATCAATTAAACTGCTGCTTTTTTCAATACTGATCTCATGCGCGCTCGATAACAAGTTAGAGTAAAACCTGTTGGTATTCTCCAATA
>JBFWIW010000049.1:19771-23465 GCA_050253535.1 Oscillospiraceae bacterium | reverse complement strand
CCGGCATGATAACGGGCTTTGAAAATCTGGGTTATATCATGAGCCACCATACGCGCGATATTCAAAAAGCGGCCGTCACAGAGACCGAAGCTGCGGCGAAAGTCTCTCCTCGCCCCAAGATACTCTCTCACAATCTTACCATTATTCCGACAAACGGCAAAAATGAAGTATTCTGCCATGAATTTAAATGTGAAAACGAGGACGGAAAGCATTTTATAACTTATATAAATGCCAATAATGGGCGTGAAGAAAAACTTCTGATTTTATTGGAAGACGAAAGCGGAACGCTTACGTTATAAGAAAAACAGTGGCAGTTACAAGAGTATGTGCTTGTTTAATTTTATTTTCCGGTAATATGGCAACTCGCAATTTCGCGAGTTGCCATATTATTGGATATTTTACATAATTTTTTTGATATTTTAAACAACAGTTATATAATAAGTATAAATTCTAGTGAAATACAATACCATTTATAAGATTAATACTTATAAGAAATTTAGTAATGTAACCAAAACTATCTGGGAGATTGGCCTATATGTTTCGTCCCTAAATAATTATTTACTGCGGTTGGCATTTAAATCTTATCTGAGCCTGGCTGTTTCCGTCATTGCAGGCTAGGAACTGGGAGGTTATTGCGATGTAAGACAGATGTAAAGAAGAGAAAATGATCCATATAGTAATCCGTATGTGCCGAACTGTACAAATCAGAATAATATGAGTGTTCCGGCTAAACACTGAGCAAAATCTGAAGTATTGGGAGGATGATATCCATATAATGCCGTTTATTCACAAGTGCTAAAAAATAATATGGAGGTAAGTCATGACGCAATTTGTTCTGGTTATAGTCATAGCTGTGGCAATTCTGATTTATATGATTGTCAAGCTAAATATCCATCCCGTATTGGCGCTGTTTGTGGGCGGTACTTTGGCAGGTATCGGGCTGGGGTACACTGTTTCTGATGCCTTAACAACATTCACGGGCGGGTTTGGCTCTACTTTAGGAAACATAGGATGCACTATTATTTTTGGCTCCATTATAGCTCAGGGTATCCGCGATTCCGGTTCGGCAAAATCCATGGTCAACTTCTTCATCAAATTATTCAAAGGGAAGTCTCTGGAACTGTCCACCGGTCTTGCCAGCTTTATTATGTCCATCCCCGTATTCGGAGATATAACAGGGGTTCTGATGGCGCCTATCGCATCTGTCATTGCAAAACGGAATAAAAAATCCATGTCCACAATGGGTGCCTTTACTTTGCTTGGTTCCTCCCTCACCCATTCCATTGTGCCCCCGACACCCGGTATCCTTGCAGTCGCATTACTGCTCGGCGCAGATCTCGGCATGGTGATATTCTGGGGCATTGTCGTATGCCTGATAGCTTATATCGTCACATGGCTTCTGCTCAAAGGATGGGTCGCTAAAGAAGATATAAAACCCAGAGATGACTATGTTATCGGCGTAGAGGAAGTCGATAATAAAGATTACAGAAATTTGCTGATAAAGGAAAAGAATCTTCCCGGTGTTCTGGTTTCTGTGTCACCGATACTGGTTCCTGTTATCCTGATCGCGCTGGCTTCTTTTGCAGATATGAATCTTGCGGAGGGAAGTACGGGCCGCGTATTGCTCGATACTCTCGGTAACCGTAACCTGGCCCTTTTCATTGGCGTTATTATTACATATCTCGTAGGTGCCGGGCACCGTGAGAGTGTCGTTGAAAACTTCAGAAAAAACAGCGGAAAGAGTGAAAAGAGTCTACTCAAAATCATGACAGGCAGTTGGGTAATAGAAGCGCTTGAAATTGCGCTCCTCCCCCTTATGATCACCGCTATGGGCGGCGGCTTCAGCGCAATTATCAAAGCTTATCCCGATATCTCAAAGCTGGGTGACGCCATTGCGAGCGTTAACTTCCCGGCACTGCTGGTTCCGTTTATCCTCGGTGCGGGCATGATGATCGCGGTAGGTTCCAGGACGACCGCCGGAATGACTGCAGCGGCTCTGTGCGCTCCGATTCTCCCGGCTCTCGGGCTCTCTCCGGTATTCTGCACGCTTCTAATAGGCAGCGGTACGATGGTCGGTTCCCATGTCAGCGACAGCGGATTCTGGATTGGAACTTCTCTGTTTAATCTTAATACCACCCAGGGCCTGAAATATATTACCGTTTTAGGATCTGTCTGCGGCGTTTTCTGCCTTGCCGTGACTACTGTTTTAGGCGTTGTTGGCATAGTCTAAAACATTTGTAAAAAAACAGAGACCCCGCATAATTTCCGGGGGTCATAAAACAGTAATTTTGTTTTGCAGGGACGGCATGGCTTCGGTCATGCCGTTTCCTGCTTCCAGCGATCCCTGCCCCAGTCCGTGGCGGGGACCTTAACTCGCCGCCGTATTGAGTGCGCTGTTAAGGCGCCCCATCGCCCATTTTGCGTCATCAACATACTCTGGAGAATAGTAAAAATCGTTGTCCATAAATACGGTGCTGACGATTTCTCCTCCGCTGTATTTGACAGCGAATTGTCCACCGCCGTTAAAGCCCTGAACGCGGAGCTTGCTGTCAAGATACATGCCGCCGGCCCAGCCCACCGCTGTCGGGTCATCGGTCAAAAGCGCGTAGTTAAAATAATATAGCTCGACCTTACTGCCATCGCTCTGATTATCATAGCTCCAGGCAAGCGCGAACCGCGTGAGCTGATAACCCGTGAAGCTTCCAGGTTTATCGGACATCATAGCATAAACCTTGTCCATCTGTGGTACAAGAGTATCCTTGAATTTTTCATATGCCGGCTCGTCGACAACCTCGTCGTAATCGCCGTGGTGCCGCACAAGCTGGTAGAGTGCGGCATCCTCAAAATAGGCAGTATCGCGCCGGTTGTCTTTGCGGATAGATACCTCTACGGTATTCTCAGTCAGCCCGCAGTCGATCCGAAAATGCAAATCTGTACTGGACCAGCTATCCGGTCCGCCTTCAATATAAGCGTCCTCGATGCTCCAATAGGGATAAACACCCTCGAGATAGCCTGCGGATACTTCATCCGCGGCACCGATCTGATTCGCAGCAGCAGCGTTGAGTGCTTGGGAAAGCTCGTCGGCAGTTACGTTCCCGTAATAATCCGAATTGGTAAAATCATTCGCCTTGACATTCCTCATGGCGGTAACAACATCCAACGAACCATCGGCTGACTCCGACTTTTGCGCCTCCTTAAAATAGCTCAAAAATTCATTATAGATATCCGCGCCGCCGCGCAGGATATGATTTGTTTCGTAATCATCGCCAAGCCGGCATATGCCACCCTGAAAGATGGTGAAGCTCTCACTTTCGCTGTGGCTGAAGGTAACGGTGATGCTCCACACGTTTTCCTTGTCCAGCGTTTCCGCCGTGCCGTCAAACTCAAAGCCCCAACGAGAATGATTTGTACATCCGTACCTTGGAGCCGGCACAAATTGATGAGGAGGAATATTCCGGCCATGAGATCACGACGACATGAATTGTAATATCGGTTTTGAAGCGCATAAGGAGGACAGGACAACGGCGGACGAAATCTCCCAAACAGCGGACATTCGAAAGCATCTGCAAGAGGCCGTAAACTACAAGGATAGTGATGACGAAAAGAAAGCCCGGTTATATCTTACGCAGCTTGGGATACGCTATGACGCACTTACAAAGAAAGAATTTGTCGCGCTGATTGCGATACATAAAAA
>JBFWIW010000049.1:0-19671 GCA_050253535.1 Oscillospiraceae bacterium | reverse complement strand
CCCTGCACCACAAGGGCACAATAGCAAGCGCTGTCTTTGAGAACGACCTCCGCGCCGGGCTGGACGGTAACTTCCTTGGAGGCTACCCACTCATTGGCGTAGGCGACCCACTTTTCAGTTAGCCCATTCTGCTCAGCCGGTAGCGCCTTCGGAGCTCTGAAATACTTTTCCTTATAGTCTGTACGCGTACTCTCCGCCCAGTCTATCTGTGCGAAAATTGCCTCGAGATCATTTTTCTCCTCATCCGGTATGCAGTCGGTTAGCATGTGGTGAGCGTTTACCTCTCCCATAGTGACGTTTTCCATAATGGTGTTAACATCGCTGTTCCACTGTGGCTCGTATGTCACAACAGAGGCGGGAGCATGGATGACGCCGGCGGGGGTGTACCAGCCGGTACCCAGCTTTATGCGGTATGCTCGCGAGAGCTCGGTTATACGGGTGTCGCGAGCGTCGTAATCGCGGAGGCACGCCATGACCTCTTCCTTTGTTGTCGATGGGTCAAAACCAAAATAGGTCACTGGGAACCTGCCCATATGGGCGTAGTTATACTGCGCCGGGAAATAATACGCCTCCGGCTTGCCATGACGCCCTATCCTCTGTGCGCTCTCCTCAGTGAGGTGCAGGTGATGGAAAAGCGGCTTGTCATAATCGTAGAGTTTTGCAAATGTCGGCCATGTGCCATATTTATTAAAAAGATTTGCGCCGATAATTGCCACACCGAGTTCACTGAGAACGTCCGCAAATAGGAATTTTTCGCCTGTTTCATCGTCGAGAACGAAGCTCATACCTTCAGTAGGCCCGGTTTTTGGCCCATTCAACGCGACTGTTACGGAGCCGAGCCATCTCTCGCAGATGGCTCCCCTGTCCATGCCAAAGGCAAAATAGTCGTCCGGGTGAAGGCGCAGGCGATGGCCGGGTTCGTTAAAGCCACGGGGTACCCAAGTCGGCGTTAAATGGAGAACGCCCTCGCCTTTTTCAAAAACCTCTCTGTTTTTTGACATATTGCTACCTCCAAATAATAATTAAGCATAACACGCCGGTATTAACCCGTATCTGAACGCGTATTTTCGCGCCATGCTTTGCTTTTTTCATCAGCGGACAACAGGCCGCCTGCTTTTATGATCTTCATCTGACAAAATAACGGTTCATATCCTTGCCTTAAGCCGCCGAAGAGAATTAATTATCATTTTCGGCGGAAGCATCCGGCGGAAACATAGCTGAAACGGCGGCATAATCCTGGGCGACAGTCGAATCGGCCGGCGCCGTTTTGTGTATGTATTGCATCTCCTGCCACTGCGCTTTTGTGATCAGCATCTGGCGTGGTTTTGAGCCCTCGAACGGGCCTACTATACCGCGCTCTTCCATCTGGTCCACAAGGCGTGCGGCACGCGAATATCCGAGTTTCAGGCGGCGCTGGAGCATGGAGACGGAGGCCTGGCCTGTCTCGAATATGACATCCACAGCCTGCGGCAGGAGCTCGTCACAATCGTTATCCTGTGCCGATTTTTCCTCGGCTTTGCCGTTCCCACCCGATTCTGAGGCCTTTTCGATCTGGCTGATAACTTCGTCGCTGTAATTTGCCTCACCGCTTTTTTTGATAAAGCTCAGTATATCCTCGCGCTCCTCGTCGGTGACCCACGTGCCCTGTACGCGAATGGGCTTCGAGGTACCAATAGGCGCGTAGAGCATATCGCCGTTGCCAACCAGCTTGTCGGCGTTGCCGCCGGCGTCAAGAATAATACGGGACTCGAGCGAAGACGACACTTTGAACGCTATACGCGAGGGGATGTTGGCCTTCATCAGGCCGGTGATGACGTCGGCTCGCGGACTCTGCGTCGCAATAACAAGATGGACGCCCGCGGCACGGCCCATCTGTGCCACGCGGCAGACCGATTCCTCTACCTCTTTAGCCGCTATCAGCATGAGATCTGCAAGTTCGTCAATAACGACGACTATCTGGGGAAGAACTTCGCCTTCTTCTGATTTTCTGACCGTCTCGTTATAAGAGAGAAGGTCACGCGCGCCGGTATCTGAAAACAGGCGGTAGCGCTTCATCATCTCTGTTACTGCCCACTGCAGAGCCCCGGCTGCTTTTTTTGCCTCTGTCACGACCGGAACAAGAAGATGCGGTATTCCGTTATACATCTTGAATTCGACCATCTTCGGGTCGACCATAATTAATTTGACTTCATCCGGTCGGGCTTTGTAGAGTATACTTAAAATAAGCGAATTCAGGCATACTGACTTACCGGAACCGGTGGTTCCAGCGACAAGCAAATGCGGCAGTTTTGCAATGTTTCCCACTATTGCTTCGCCGCTTATGTTCTTGCCGATGGCAAACGTCAGCTTTGACGGCGCGTTTTTGAATTCAGGCGAATCGACGATCTCACGCAAATAGACCTTGCTTATAAGTTTGTTGGGTACTTCGATGCCAACAGTTGATATCTTATTTGGAATTGCCGCAATGCGCACACCTGAGGCGCCCAGAGAGAGCGCGATATCATCAGCCAGGTTCGTGAGCTTATTGAGCTTCACTCCAGCCTCCAGCTCAGTCTCATAACGCGTAACAGACGGTCCGCGCGTTATACTGGAAACGGGTGAGTTTATGCCAAAACTCTGAAGAGCGGCTTCCAGCCGTTCCTTGTTCATACGAACCTCCTCCCTGCCGTCCACCCTTCCGCCGGATTTTTCGGCGGAAAGAAGCGTTATCGGCGGGAAGACATACTCAGGAGCGCCAGGAGTCGTCATTTTCACTTCGTCCGGTGAAAATGTCTCTTCGGGCGTGGCTTCTTTCTTTGTTGGTTCAGAAGGGGCCTGGGCAGTGGGAGCAGCAGGAGCTGGTGCGGGAGCCGGAATTTCCTGAGTTTTGGGCTCGATGGTCTCAACCGCCCCCGATATCACCTGATCTGGCGTTATAACCCGCGGTTTTCTGTTAAAAAGCGGTGGCGTAAGGCCGCCCTTCGGCGCAGGCTTTTCATCGATCGGGTCATCCAGCGGTATATCTATGTCGGGTCTGACAGGCTTTTCCGACTCGAATGCAGGAACGACCTTTTTTATCTTCCGCTCGTCCCTGAAGGGTTCAGACTGTTTTTTAGACTTAGCGGGTTCATTTTCCGGCTCTGGTTCAGGCTCGTATTTCAGCCGTTCGCGATTTTTATATTTTTTCGCAATGTTTCCAATTGTCTGGTTTAACGCAGACAAAACAAGAAAAACAAGCCCGGCACCGAAAACTATCCCTGCTCCTATTTTACTAAAGAGATAGCAAAAAAGAGCGAGTATTGAGCCTGAGAAAACCCCTGCGGACTTCATCGCTGTGCCATTCGTCCAAAGTGACTTGAACATATCAAGTGACAACCGATATGACGAGTCCGTGAACAGAAGCTGGAAGAGAGCCCCGAATACCATAGGGATCAGAAGCGTGGAGAAAACGCGGAAACGGACCGGTTTTCCATGATGAAAACCTAGCATGTACGATGAGAAAAGCAGGGCGGGCGGAAGTATGTAAAAACCGTATCCGAAAAGGCCTTTCATAAACCCGGAATAGAAGTTAATGAAAACGCCGTCGCTCTTAAAATATCCGAGTATGGAGAACACGCCCAGAATAAGCAGAGTAAGCGACCATATTTCACGCCTGCGCGGTGTTTTACCGCTGTCATGTGCGGACTTTTTATTTATTTTGGCTGAGGACGAAGATTTTTTCGTCCCAGTGCCTTTTTTTTGCGCCATTAGGGTTCACCTCAAGGTAATTTTATAAAATAATTGACAGTAAAATAGTCAAAGCGCCGAGTCCCCAGCAATAATAAGATATCTTTCCGAAAGAGACCTTATTAACCAGAATTTTTACAAACTGAAGTGCAAAATATCCCGAAACTCCCGCAAAAACCATGCCGACTATATAAATCGGCATAAGTGACCATGTGACGCCTGCGGAAATTGCCTTAAAGAACTGAATTATCACACTTCCAAGAATTGCCGGTATTGAGAGGAGAAACGAAAACTTAACTGCAAAGTCGCGCCGGAGACCTCTCGCCAAACCGACGGTTATGGTAGTGCCGGATCGCGAGAGGCCCGGAATGACGGCGACGGCCTGAGCGAGACCGATAACAATCGCGTCCGCTACTCTTACCGTCTTTTCATTTTTGTGTCCCAAGGTCAGCTTGTCCGAAACAAAGAGGAGCGCACCTGTCACCAGCAGCGCAAAACCGATAAACGGCGTTTTGTAGTAGAGAAGTTCTATTTTGTCATTAAATGGCACAACAAAAAAAAGCGGCAGAGTTCCTGCGAGTATAAGAAACACAGTCCGCACGGGCGGAGTGAAACGGCCGCCTTCTCCCGTCTCTTCGTCTCCGGCGTGTCCGCGCAGAAAAGCAATAGTGTCCGAAATCATTTCGCGCAGCTCAATGCGATAGACTATGATAATTGAGACAAGGGTGGCGAGATGGAGAAGTACCTCAAAAAGAAGGTGCTCAGACTCAGAATATTCGAGGCCGAGCAGGTTTTGCAGTATCGAGAGATGCCCCGAACTCGATACCGGCAAAAATTCGGTAATCCCCTGGACGATGCCAAGGAAAATTGACGTGAGAATCGACAATCTTACTCCCCCCCTGCGCACTGCTGAATACTATCTGTATACTATACATAGTTATAATACCATATATTTGGGGGGAATACCATATATTTATTTATTCTTTTTTCGGTTTTCGGAGATCTCGGTGTGCAGGTATTCGAGGGCGTCCGTCAATCCGCCGACTTTGTCTATAAGTCCGATCTTCACCGCTTCTTCCCCATCGATGACCGTTCCCACGTCATCGGCAATTTCACCAGTTGCAAGCATCATCTTGGTAAAAACCTCGGGTGATATTTTTGAATTTTTTGCCACGAAGCGAACTATCCTGTCCTGTATTTTTTTGAAATAGTTGAATGTCTGCGGTACGCCTATTACGACTCCCGTAAGGCGTACGGGGTGTATAGTTACCGCTGCGGATGGCGCGATTATAGAGTATTTCGCAGCGACCGCGAGCGGTACCCCTATAGAGTGACCGCCTCCCAGTATGAGCGACGCCGTAGGTTTTCGCATGCTTGATATGAGTTCCGCTATCGCGAGCCCCGCCTCGATGTCACCGCCTACGGTATTGAGCAGGACAAGAAGTCCCTCGATCTCCTCTGACTCCTCCACGGCGGCAAGAAGCGGAATGACGTGCTCATATTTCGTACTCTTTGTATTTTGCGGTAAAAGCTGGTGACCCTCGATCTGTCCGACTATTGTGAGACAGTGTATTATCCCATTTTTCGAACGTGTCGTGGAAGACGAGATATCCGTGACCTGCTCATCCTGATACGCACCGGTATTCTGATTTTCATTTTCTTCTTTGTCTGAAAGCATAAAATCACCTCTTACCGCAAGTGTTTGCCGATAAGAGGCGATTAATGCGTCGGATAATTTATTTTTCGTCGAAGAGCGCCCTCATACCCTTGTACATCATATAACAGTCAAGCTTGGAGACCAACTCATACGGCGCGTGCATCGAAAGAACAGGCACGCCTGCGTCTATCGTGTCTATATTGCGGTTTGCCATGTACATGGCCACCGTCCCGCCGCCGCCCTGGTCGACTTTACCGAGTTCGCCCATCTGCCATATGACCTTATGCTCGTAAAACATATGGCGAAGGCGCGCGACCACCTCGGCGGAAGCGTCGCTTGAGCCTGATTTACCGCGTGCTCCGGTGAATTTTGCTATTCCGACACCGTAGTTTATCCTTGCGGAATTACGTTTTTCCGAAACTTCAGGGTAGTCCGGATCGAACGCGGCGGTCACATCGGCCGAAATACAGAACGAACCGTCAAAGCAGTGCGCAAGCTTTACCCCCTGAGCTTCGCAAAGCTCGGACATAAAGTATTCAAACACCGCGGATTTCATACCGGAAACGCCCTCGGAGCCTATTTCCTCTTTATCGGCAAGGACACAGACGGCAGTTTTTTCAGGTCTCTCGAGGTCAAGGATGGCGCGTAGGGCGGCGAATGAGCACACTCTGTCATCATGCCCGTAAGCGCCTATAAACGATCTGTCGAGTCCCACGTCGCGCACAGGAAGGGCAGGAACGGCTTCAAGCTCAGCCGAGAGAAAATCTTCTTCTGTTATTCCGTATTTATCAAAAAGAATTTTTAGAATTTTAAGTTTAACGCGGTCGGAACCCTCAGCGTTTTTTTCCGGAAGAGAACCGACTACAAGGTTCAGACTTTCGGCGGTAATTGCCTCGGCGAGCGTCTTTTTATTCTGCTCGGCGGCCAGGTGCGGGAGAAGGTCCGTTATAACGAAAACAGGGTCGTCATCATTACCCCCAATGGAAACGTCTACAGTTCGCCCATCCGAGAGGGCTATTATGCCGCGAAGCTCAAGTGGTACGGTCACCCATTGATACTTTCTTATACCGCCGTAGTAATGGGTTTTAAAATATGCTATCTCGCTTTCCTCATAGAGTGGAAGCTGTTTTAAGTCAAGGCGCGGCGCGTCAACATGGGCCGCTGCGATATTTGCGCCCTCGGAGAGCGGCTTTTTGCCGATCACCGCGAGCATCAGTGCTTTTTTTCGGTTAACAAAATATATCTTATCGCCGGGCTTTGCCGACATACCTCGATGATATTCCTTAAAGCCTTCGGCCTCTGCGAGAGCGACGGCGGATTTTACCGATTCGCGTTCCGTCTTTGCCGCGGCGATAAATTTTTTGTACTTTTCGCAGTATGAGTCGGAAAGCAAAGCTTCGTCTTCATCTATAAGTTCTGATGTGTTTTTTTGAGTATAGAAGTACTTTTCCCTGTCTGCCATTATTATGACCATTCCTTTCAATATAGGCACAAAATGATCATAAAACGGAATGGTCATTTTGCGCATGTTTTGCAAATTCCGTAAATGGCGAGTAAAACGCATAAAGTTTGAACTTATTTCAAACTTTATTGCCTCCCAGAATATTTTCAAAAAACGCGGCTGCTTTTCTGGAAAACTCATCCGCGCTTTCGGAATCGTTGACCAGAATGTGGCCGCAGTTTCGGATATAAAACTCGTCCGGCTGCTGTGCATCTATGCGAAGCATCGCGTAGCCAAGATCTATACCCTCCCTTGCCATTATCCTGCGTGCGCGGACTTCCCTTGGAGCTGTTACCGCTACCGTAATATCGCACATACCGGCGAGCCCGCTCTCATAAAGAGCGATCGCGTCGATTGCAAAAAGCCTGCACCCCGCTGTTTTTTCTCTTGTTATCTGTTTTCCTATTTCCTCGGTAATATACCTGTGAGTTATTGCGTTAAGCTCCGAGAGCGCTGTTTTATCGGCAAAAACTATGCTGCCCAGCTTTTTGCGGTCCAGTTTTCCCGCACTTACGACACCGGGAAACCGTTCCTCGATATCAGTTTTCAAGCCTGTGCAATTTTCTAAAAGCTCATGGTAAAGCTTATCACAGTCGATGACATAAGCGCCCAGCACCGCAAGCGCGGCGAGGGCCGTCGTCTTGCCGGTACCTGTACCGCCCGTTATGCCTATAATCATGCCTGTGCCGCTTTTTCGCCAAGCGCCCTTTCGATTTCCTCTGCGGGCAGTCCGCCCTGACGGAGTATTTTCGGCTGCGCGGCTGTCAGATCTACTATGGTCGACTCGACGCCGACAGAACATTCACCGCCGTCAATAACGCACTCTATTTTGCCGTTAAAGTATCCTAGGACCGCTTGGGCATCTTTCGGACTCGGCATACCCGACAGATTTGCCGACGGCGCTGCCAGCGGCACGCCGGAGAGCTTTATAAGCGAGAGCGTGAGCTTGTGCGCCGGGCATCTGATTCCCACGGTATTACCCCCTGCTGTAACAACTTCAGGGACGTTCCCTCGCTTTTGTAGTATCATTGTGAGCGGACCCGGCCAAAATTTTTTGGCAAGGACGTAAGCGCCCCTCGGGATGTTGACGCAAAATTTTTCCGCATCGTCCATACCGGAGACAAGGAGGCTTATGGGTTTTGTCTCGGGCCTGCCCTTGACTTCGTATATCCTCTCAACGGCAGGAGCATTCAGCCCGTCGCAAGCCAGTCCGTAAACCGTCTCGGTCGGAACGCCGACGAGTCCGCCTGCCTTTACTATCTCCGCCGCTCTATAAATATCGGTTTTTGTAACGTAAGTTTCCATTTTCATTCTCCGGAAGAGGCCTTTAGTTTCTCCGCCTGATCAGCGGTTATGAGTGCGTCAATTATCTCGTCCAGCGACCCGTTAAGGATCTGCTCAATTTTATACAGTGTGAGCCCGATTCGGTGATCAGTGACCCTGCCCTGCGGAAAGTTATAGGTACGGATACGCTCCGACCGGTCTCCGGTACCGACTTGACTCTTCCGCTCGGCGGCCAGAACCGCGGCCTGCTTTTCCTGTTCGGCCTCATAAAGCCGGGACGCAAGTATTTTCATTGCGCGTTCGCGGTTTTTATGCTGGCTGCGCTCGTCCTGACATTCGACGACGGTTCCCGTCGGCAAATGGGTTATTCGGATGGCAGACTCCGTCTTGTTAACATGCTGACCTCCCGCGCCTGATGAGCGGTAAGTGTCTACCTGCAGGTCCGTTGGATTTATTTGAAAATCGACCTCGTCTACCTCGGGAAGGACTGCCACCGTTACTGTCGAGGTGTGGATGCGGCCCGAAGCCTCCGTATCCGGGACTCTCTGGACACGATGGACGCCGCGCTCAAACTTGAATCGCGAATATGCGCCCTCGCCCTCAATTATGAAGCTCACTTCCTTAATACCGCCGAGTTCCGTCTCGTTTATGTTGACGATTTCCGATTTCCAGCGCTTCGACTCGGCGTACATCGTATACATTCGATAGAGGTTATATGCAAAAAGCGCGGCCTCTTCACCACCGGCGCCGCCGCGGATTTCGATGATGACGTTTTTGGAGTCGTTAGGGTCTTTTGGCAGAAGCAGACGCTTAAGTTCATCCTCTGCGCGCTCCATGGCTTCCCTTGCCGACTCGAACTCCTCCTGCGCCATCGCCTTTAATTCCGGATCGCTCATAAGCTCCCGTGCGCCTTCGGCGTCGGAGCGGTATTTTTCATATCTTCGGAAAACCTGTACCACGGGCGTAATTTCTTTCTGCTCCTTGGCAAGGCGCGAATACAGAGCGATATCGGTATACACCTCCGGATCCTGCATGCGCTTTTCAAGCTCTACATATTTATCCTCGATAGCTTTGAGTTTATCCAGCATATTCGTCCCTCATATAAAAATTTCAGATAATAAATATACCACATTCAGGGATAATTGTAAACATAAAAGGGAGATACCGACCCGGTATCCCCCTTTTATTATACAGCAGTTTATCGTTTGCCATCCGGTTTGTCACGCTTTTTATCAAGTCTGCCTCGGAGCGTTTTTCTGACTATTACAATTATAACGGCGACAATGGCCGCGGCGACAATGAGCGACGGCAGAGCAATGATAAATCCCTTAAAAATATTTGTAAAAAATCTCCCGACTGATTTTAGAGAACTCAAAAATCCGTCGCGTACTTCTTCCCAGTAACTGCGCTGAGTCGGCACCTTTTCCGAGAGCTCTTCAACCTCCTGTACGGAGAGGTTTACCGTGCTGTAATCGACCTCGTTCTGCCAGTTTGTAAGAGTTGAGGTGAGCGTTTCTATCTCATATCTGATCTCAGCCAGGCGTTCTTCAATTGTTAACATATCGGCGACCGTATCCGTCTTTTCGAGCATGGCGAGGAGCCTCTCTTCCTCGGTCCTATATGTCTTCAGTCGGGATTCGGTGTCGGTATAACGCGCCGTTATGTTATCGGTGCCGGTTGAGGAAGACGTCACGTTCCCAAGGCTGTCAAGATTTCCGGTCAGCGCTTCAAATTTGTCAGCCGGGACACGGACAACGAAGCTTGCCGAGCGGTATGTCTGGTAGCCGTAGTACTTTGACGTATAATCAGACCCGCTTATGCTGGAACTCTCAAGGAAAGCGCCGTATTCGTCAAGCATGGCGTAGACTTTTTCGATTGTTTCGTCAAAGGCCGTAGTCTCGATATTGGCATTTGCCGAATATATTATCTTCTCGGAAAGCGGCACGCTTTTTGTGGCCGTCGTAAAAATGCCGCCGGCTTTTTCTGAGTCGGACGCATAGCTATACTCAACGGATTCCTGATTATCCGCAGTATCGCCGTAAGTCACCGATGCGCCCGAGCTGCTGGCGGAAATATCGGAGGCTGCGCCGCTTGCACCGCACCCCGCGAGTAAAGATAATATGAGTAAAACGGCAATAAATGCGAAAAACGTCTTTTTCATATACAGTCCCTCCAAAAATAATTTGGGAATATTATGAAAATAAGACGTTTTTAAATACTTGAAGTTCCATTGAGGTGTTAAATTATTTTAATATATTTTAATCATTTCTTCAAATTCGTTTTCA
Organism: Oscillospiraceae bacterium; assembly: GCA_050253535.1. GTDB lineage: Bacteria > Bacillota > Clostridia > Oscillospirales > Oscillospiraceae > JBFWIW01. The sequence goes on along the minus strand of JBFWIW010000049.1, from coordinate 9,239 downwards.
GAAATAATTCTGACGCCCAGAGTCTGAGCTTTTTGAAGCTTCGAACCTGCATCCTCGCCCGCCAGAACATACGTCGTTTTTTTTGATACGGACGCTGATGATTTTCCACCAAAACTCTCTATTATTTCTTCGGCTTCGCTGCGCGTAAATTTACTGAGAGCGCCCGTGAGGACAAATGTCATACCCGCAAAACGCAGGTCGGTCCTTTCAACATGGCTCTCCATGTTGACGCCGGCTCTCCGCAAAAGGCCCAGAAGGTGCTGAGACTGAGCGCTTTTAAACCACTCTGCGATATTCCCCGCCGTGACCGCGCCCACGTCAGGAACGGCTGTCAGCTCCGAAAACGCCGCTTTTTCAATCGCTTCCATGGACCCGAAAGCGGATGAGAGCGTCTTTGCCGCCGCCTGGCCAACCTGCCATATTCCGAGCGCGAACAAAAGCCGGGAGAGATCGTTTTTCTTTGAGCCCTCGATGGCCGCGAGAAGCTTCTCCGCTGACTTTTTACCCATATGGGGCAGCGCTTCCACCGACTGCGCGTCCAGATAGTAGAGATCGCCGGCTGAGCGGATGAGCTTGGCGTCTACAAGGGCTTTTACAACAGATATCCCCAGTCCTTCGATATCCATGGCATTGCGTGAGGCAAAGTGCACAATATTGCGGAGGAGCTGCGCCGGGCATTCTGCGCCCCTGCACCTTACAGCGGCGGCATCTTCCTCCCGGGAGACCGGGCTGCCGCATACCGGGCAGAAATCCGGGAGCCTATACGGAACCGTCCCCTCCGGCCTCCTGTCACGTATGACACCGAGAACTTCCGGTATGATTTCGCCAGCTTTCTGCACAAGTATCGTATCGCCTATTCTGATATCTTTTTCATTAATAAAATCCTGGTTGTGGAGCGTAGCATTGGTCACAGTGGTCCCGGCCAGACGGACAGGTTCGACTACCGCTTTGGGTGTGAGGACGCCCGTGCGACCGACCTGTACGACGATATCGATAAGCTTTGTCTCTTTCTTCTCCGGAGGGTATTTATAGGCAACCGCCCAGCGAGGCGCTTTTGCCGTACTGCCGAGTGTGCGTCTGTCGGCAAGCGAGTTGATTTTTATCACCGCGCCGTCGATATCACACTCAAGGTTCTCACGGTTTTCACCGAGGCAGTTTATATTATTACAGCAATCGGCTATATTGTCGAAGCTCCTGTAATCTATCGTCTTGAAACCAAGGCCTTTGAGATAGTCCAGAGAATCTGTGTGTGTGGAAAATCCCTTGCCGGTTATCTGCTGGATGTTGAAAACAAAAATATCAAGCTTTCTCTCGGCGGCGACTTTCGGATCAAGTTGCCTCATGGAACCCGCCGCGGCGTTGCGCGGATTTGCAAAAAGCGGCTGCTCGGCAAGTTCGCGCAGGTCGTTTAGCTCCGTAAATACGGCCTTGGGCATAAAAACCTCGCCCCGGACTACGAGTGTTTCCGGCGCGGGCGAAATTTTGCGCGGTATGTTTTTTATAGTGCGGAGGTTTGCCGTGACGTCTTCTCCCATTACGCCGTCTCCGCGGGTTGCGCCCTGCACAAAAACGCCGTTTTCGTAGCGCAGCGACATTGAGAGCCCATCGATTTTCGGCTCAACGACATAGGACGGGTTTATACCGGTACTTCTTACCCTCGTATCGAACGCCTCGAGTTCTTCAAAAGAAAAAACGTCTGCAAGGCTTTCAAGCGGCGCCTCATGGCGCACCGGGGAAAAGGCCGCGAGAACCTTGCCGCCGACCCTCTGCGTGGGAGAGTCAGGTATAACAAGTTCGGGATTTTCCTCTTCGAGCGCAATAAGGCGCTGCATTAATCTGTCATATTCAAAGTCGGAAATGGTTGGGGCATCGTTTACATAATAATTTTTATTGTGGCGCTCTATTTCCGTGCGAAGCGCGTCTATCTCCTCTTTTGCGTTCATCATGACCTCCGAAATTCAGTCTGTTGTATCGGCGCTTTGTATATCGGCGTAAGTATTTGGAACGGAACCGACTATGACTGTCTCGGCTATGCACACCTCGGTTGGAACAGTCAGTGACGTGGTATGTCCAGGAATAAGTATGGACAGTGACACGTCGACATTCAGCATTATCTGATGCCGCGTCTGGTTTATGCCCGCCGCAGAAAACTGGTTTGAAAACGATGTTTTAACGCTGGTAACAGATAATATCTTCACAGGTATGGTCGGACCAGTTCCCGAAAATATAGCGCTCCCGACTATATTTCCCAGCGGAATACGCACGACGGCGGAGTCATTTTCCGAAAGAAGGTCAATAACTGCACTTGTTATGTCTGCCTGGAGAAGATTTATCTTCGCCATATTCGTCACAAGCGCGGTAATATTTCCGTATTCATCCTTTTCCAGCGAGACGAGCTTCTCATAGTCCAAGCTTCCATCAGACATTTTGTTTCTTATCGCCTTGTTTACCGTAGAGGTCACGATACCTGTTGTAGATGTCTTTGCCATCTGTTCAATAATCGGAACCGCTCGCGAAACGATAATGCAGAGTATTATAGCAATAATAAGGAGTATAGATATAGCGAGCAATGCTCCTCGCTTCGCCCGGTGAATTCCTCTTCTTGTGCCAAATGCCCGGTAAATACCGCGCCTTATTTCATACGGCAGCATAAGGAACACCTCCTTATGCTATTTGTATGAGCGACAGCTCGTACCTATTTGCAAATACTAGCTCAGTTCGCCGACTATTTTTTTAAAATATTCTCCGCGCTCAGCAAAATTCCTAAAATGGTCGAACGAGGTGCATGCAGGCGAAAGGATGACAATATCTCCCTCTTTGGCGGATTCGGACGCGGCTATGACCGCATCCCTGAAATCTTCCCGGCGTATGATATCCGGAGATCCCTTATAACCCGGCGCACCGGTAACAGCCTCGGCTATCTTATCGGCGGTATAGCCTGTAACGACGAGCGTCTTGACATGCTCGACGATCTCACGGCCCAATTCGTCAAACAAAACGCCCTTATCCTTACCTCCTGCTATGAGTATGACCTTTTTATCAAACGAGTGAAGCCCCGCGGTTGTGCGTGATGGGCTAGACGCTATCGAGTCGTTGTAATATTCGACTCCGCGAAGCGTGCGGACATGTTCTATCCTGTGCTCTACGCCTCTGAATTCCGTTGCGACGCGCCGCTGGATATCAGGCCTCACCAACCCGAATGTCGCTGCAAAGGCGGCCATATAGTTTTCCACATTGTGGACTCCAGGCAGCCGGATATCCGAAGCGTACATTATCGGGCGTGAGACACCGTCCGTCACCGAGCAGATTACCCCGTCGGATAGGCAAATGCCGTTTTCAGGTATAATTTTGCGGGAGAAAAACATAACATTGCCCGTGGCCTCAGAAGACAAAGCCGAAACTATCCCGTTATCGGCGTTTAAGACCAGTTTATCGCTGGGTTTTTGGTACAGAAAGATGTTTTTTTTTGCATCGATATACTCCCGCATATCACGATGGATATCAAGATGGTTTGGGGCAATGTTTGTGATGACGGCTAAGTGCGGAGACGCCCGCATTGTCATTAACTGAAAAGAAGAGAGCTCCAGTACTGTAATGTCCTCCCTCGACATGGCGTCAGCCTCGCAGAGAAGCGGATTTCCGATATTTCCGCCGAGGTGCACATTGTACCCGGCGGCCCGGAGGAGCTCAGAAATAATTGTCGTGGTCGTGGTCTTCCCATCGCTTCCGGTGACGGCGATGATCTTGGAGGGGCACACCTCAAAAAAAACTTCCATCTCAGACGTTATGACAGCCCCACGTTCCCTTGCCTTAATAAGTTGCGGCAGGTCCGGCCTGAGCCCCGGTGTTCGGAATATGACGTCCGCATTGATGTTCTGAAGATATCCATCGCCCAAAATCAGCTTCCCGCCTAAGGATTCGATCTCATCTGCGACAGCTCCAAGTTTATCTCGCGGCGACTTGTCACGCACTGTCAGTCTGCAGCCTTTTCTCAATAAATGGATGATGAGCGGAGTATTGCTAACACCGACTCCTATAACGTCGATTTTTCTATCTCTAATAGTGTCAACATATTCTGACAGCCTAATTTTCATACACCTCGATCCGATGTATAATACCTGCAAAACAGGTATTATATCGCGCATGCGCCCGCTTAAGCGCACGTGCGCTTAATATAAATAGCCATGGCGTCATAGACGCAATTTGTCTAATATATGATAAACGCATTAACGATTATCATATATTATAACCCTAATAGTTGTGTTTTTCAAACATAATCTGGCTGAGTTTCCATTAGTTTATTTGACACAAATGCACATATAGGGTAAAATAAACACGTGAGTAAGTTGGGCAGCCGCGGGTACAAGCCGAAAGGCTGTGCGTGAGGAAAGTCCGGGCTCCAAAGGGCAAGGATAGCGGGTAACGCCCGCCGAAGGCAACTTCAGGAAAAGTGCAACAGAGATATACCGCCCTCTTTATGAGGGTAAGGGTGGAAAGGCGAGGTAAGAGCTCACCCGCCGGACGGAGACGTTTCGGTGCTGTAAACTCTATCCGGAGCAACACCGTGGAAGGACAAAAGGCCGGCCCGGCCGTCCTTGGGAGGTGGCTTGAATCTGCCGGCAACGGCAGATCTAGACAGATGGCTGTCATATACAGAATCCGGCTTACAGACTTACTCATAAAAAAGTACAGGCAATATTGCCTGTACTTTTTTATGAGTCTCTGACATTTTCGGGCGAAGTAAATCCGCCGCTCGCACCGGAAACACCAGCGCCCGACCCATCTGACAATGGGTTTCAAGGTTTTCTGCGCAAACGCCGGCTCACCGTTTGGCGGCATCCTGCCTGTCGGCGGGGTCCCTCCGCATTACCTACTTGTTTATTTTAATCTTCCATGTTGTGCCAGACGTTCTGTATATCTTCATTGTCTTCCATGAGTTCAAGCATTTTATCGAATTTTTTTACATCTTCGGGGTCGGTAAGCGCAATATAATTCTGGGGTACCATTTCGATCTGTGCTGACAGGAATTTATATTTACCTTCGAGAGCCTCTGTGACAGCGCTGAAACTGTCAAGAGCGGTATATACCTCAAACGTCTCCTCGTCGGGCTGAATGTCCTCCGCCCCGGCCTCCAAGGCATCCATCATGACGGTATCCTCGTCGAGTTCTTCGTCCTCATTATCAATTATAATAACGCCTTTTTTGTCAAACGACCATGAAACACAGCCGGTAGCGCCCAGATTCCCGCCGTACTTATCAAAGAGATGACGTACTTCGGACGCTGTTCGGTTGCGGTTATCGGTCATCGCATCTACAATAACGGCGACACCACAGGGGCCGTATCCCTCGTAAGTGATGCTCTCATAGCTGTCACCGGCGCCGCTGCCCAAAGCCTTATCTATTGTTCTCTTTATATTGTCATTAGGCATATTAGCTGCTTTTGCCTTTGTTATTACGGCGGCAAGTCGGGAATTGTTCGCTGGATCTCCGCTCCCACCTTCTTTTACTGCAACGATCATCTCACGCGCTATTTTTGTAAAGGCCTGAGCCCTCTTGGCGTCTGCCGCGCCCTTTGTCTTTTGAATATTGTGCCACTTGGAGTGTCCGGACATTGATATCTCTCCCAACAAGTTATTATACAGGGAATTTTATCACATTATTTTTTACGTTTCAAGAGTGTATAAAGCCCTTATTTATGGATAAGATATCCATAAAAGAACGGAGGTGTAACTATGTCCGCTAAGAACCAGAACCAGAACGCGAATCAGAATCAGAAGCAGAATCAGCAGAATCAGAGACAGAACCAGCAGAATCAGCAGAATCAGCAGAATCAGAAGCAGAATCAGAACGGCAGATAAACCGGCACAACATACAAAAGAGGACGGCCTAAGCCGTCCTCTTTCAGCTTTTCGAAAAACTTGTTTTTCGAAAAGGGCGGGAGAAGGTACTCGGCTCTGTGGAGCCTCGAGAGGTAAGGCTTCCGCCGCACATGTCGCCGGAAGCCTTGTAATTGAACAATTTTCAAAAATCGATAACGCACGCGCAATGCGATTTTTGAAAATTCTTTCGCACGATGAAAGGACGAGGACTTTAACCGGAACTTTTTGACAGTCTTTAAGAGGACGGCCTTTGCCGTCCTCTTAAAGCTATCTCTTCTTTGGGATTATCAGTATCGCGGAGGGTTCCGGCTGGTCGGTCAGTTCAATATCATTTGTCTTGGCAATGAGATCGCGCGTTGAATAGTATTTCTTTGCAAGGGCCCAGAGAGAATCTCCCTCGGTCACCCTGTGTATGTATAACGAAGGGATCTTTGACATGTCTCTTGCGGCAGACTTATCCACATTTACATTTTTTACGGCGTTTATTTCACAGAGCTTATAGGTCATAACCGTAAAAACAATCGGGGCGCGGACATCGACTCCTTCGGTAACCGGGGAAGCAAGCACATCCCCACCTACCGACGCCGATGCTACATACTTTTTACCCGCTTCCGGCTTCATATTTGACGTTACAGGATATTTTCGGGAGGCACAAAGTGTTCTGCCGTTTTCAGTCACATAAATGACTGTTACGTTCGCCATGGTTTTCAGTTCAATTGTGTCTTTCATCGCCGTCAGGGTCACCGGAGAAAGGCATATTTCACATCTGACAACCTTTTTTGGCGGTGAAGCCGTCTTCACTGTTTCACGAAGAGTCTCCGTTATCTTTGTTTCCCCGCAATAATCAGAGAGAGTGGTCTTCTCGTTTTCCGCAGAGCAAGCATATTTAGGGCTGTACACGTCACTTATGTAGTTTATTTCAAAGGACTGACGCGCCGTGCACTGACATACGGCATGAAGCTCCATCATTATTACGGTGGACGCCGCGGAAAGCGTATCTTCGTGGTTGAAGTATGCTCCCGTTACCATTATTGAGACATCACAGGAGGTTTTATCGCCGGCTGTCTCCATATCAACGACTTGCGAAAAGGCTGTGGAATATTCTGCTTTCTGTATACTTCCCTGTTCCTGCGTATCAGCATAGAGCACGCGAAGTACTGCCGTGCCCTTAATAAGCAGCCTGCTGCCGACGATACTGGTCTCATTGCATGTGACGGAAGCGTACATCGAAAGTATGTCCTCTGGCGTAAGATCCGGTAGTGAAAAGTTTTCAGACACTACAAATGTTTTCTCACAGACGTCAGTTGTCATGGAGGCTGTCTTGCTCTCAGTAAGAATTTCAACCTCCGGTGCGGCGCCGCTTTCGAGCGATGGAGATATTTGGGCCTCTCGCATGTCAAAACAGTTAACCGCGAAGCAGAGCTCAGCGCGGAAAACTATCTTGCGGGGGTTTACCGTCTTTGCATCCGACGAAAAGACAGACACCAAGGCCATGACCCTTGAATCATGGCTTATTGCCGGATCGTCCTCCGCAACAGAAAAAGGTATCTCCATTTCAATTTTTCGTATTCCGAAAGCGGCTTCAGGCGTATAGAGTACGACCGCGCGTATAACACCGCCGACAGATACGCGGCCATCCTCCGCTTCCTTATTGCGAAGAAGCACAGATGTGTCGGTCGCAAGTATCTCGCCGATGTCCGGCTGAGCGTCCTTCACAATGGACTCGACCGAGAACTCACGGGTAAAACTGTTTGTATAAACCTCGTCGAGGTAATGTATCCTGTCTTTGCCGATAAGATTATCCATAGCCGTCTCTCCTTATACAGTTTGTCTGCTAATATATATTAAGGCAGCATTCCGGATATGACGGCGTAATGCATAATTCATTTAATACGGAACAACATCCGCAGGATATACGAGAGCATCTTTGGAGATTTTACGGCGATTATTCTCATATTTAACTTCATTCCTTTCGACGCACCAGGTGCACAACACGGCCATAAAAATCAATGGTCATAATTTAGATTGTATTGGGGCTGAACGCACGGGAACGAACAACGCGAGCATTAAGTCTGTAAAGGTTGAAACCCGTTTCAACCTTTACAGACTCCTATTCAGTGGCAAATAATAAAAAGTCCCAGCGCAATCATTGCGATGCCGAGGACAAACCACCAAAAAATATTTGGCAGGAGGAGTGCCAGAATGATAAGTAATCCGGCTCCGGCAAGTATGTAGCCAAGAAATCTATTGGTGCATCTGCATCTGCGCCACATCGTTAACAGCCCCCCTTTTAAAGTATCGCTGTTAATATTATATTCAGCAGACGGACATTCGGTTACAAATAGAGAGAAGCACCCATAAAGGTTGCTTCTCTCTATTTTTCCCATTCGTTGATCTGTTTTATCTGTTCATAGAGCCTCACGTAGCTTGCATGCCTTGACGGAGATATTTTGCCCTCCGCCAGAGCCTCAAGGATGGCGCAGCCCTCATCCTTGACATGGCTGCAGTCCGAAAAGCGGCACTTGCCTATATACGGTTCGAATTCGTGAAACGCAAACTGTAAGTTTTCCGCAGACGTGAGCTCCATTAAGTCCGTATCAAAGGATGAAAACCCCGGTGTGTCCATAATGGCGGCACCGCAGTCAAGCCTGTACAGCTCGACGTGGCGGGTCGTGTGACGGCCCCTGCCAAGCCTGTCGCTTACTTCGCCGACCGATACATTGAAGGCTGGCTGCAGTGCATTCAGTATGCTAGACTTGCCGACGCCCGAATTTCCCGTAAAAGCGCATACTTTCCCGGAAATTACGGAGCGGAGCTCGTCTAGCCCCTCGCCCGTTACGGCGCTTGTGCGTATCGTAATATAACCGCAGCCGGAATACGTGCCGAAAAGCTCGTCGCCCCGGTTCAGGTCACATTTGTTAACGCAGATAACCGGTTCGCACCCGCAGTTTTCAGAGATTGCGGAAATTCTGTCTATCAAAAACGGATCCGTGACAGGAATTACCGCCGAAGCTATAATTACCAGGCGGTCTATGTTTGCGACCGGTGGCCTGACAAAAACATTTCGCCTCGGCAGCACTTCGAATATAACACCATTCTCGCCGGTCAGCTCTATCATTACCTCGTCACCGACGAGCGGCGTTACTTTTTCCCGCCTGAACTTGCCGCGCGCCTTACAGCAAACAGTCCCATTTGAGCACTCAACATAATAAAAACCGCTCAGAGCTTTTATTATTGTACCTTTAACCATTAGTGCTCGTTCCGGTAAGGTCTCCTACACCGCTGCCGTCGTTAGGGGTCATATTTTCTCCTGTATCTGTACCTGTTCCTGTATCCGTACCCGTGTCTGTGCCGGTATCG
>JBFWIW010000048.1:0-23686 GCA_050253535.1 Oscillospiraceae bacterium | reverse complement strand
GATTCTCAGAAAACCTTTGAGGAATATAATGAGTCCCTTTATAAATCGGCGTGGAAGGCGAACTTCCTGTCCGGGCTCATAATGCCGATAACTCAGTTTATAGGCAACCTCGCCTATGTCGCCATCTGCATTCTGGGCGGATATTTTGCCGTAAAAGGCAAGATGACCGTGGGCGGCATACAGGCCTTCATCCAGTATGTGCGCTCGTTTACCCAGCCGATCACACAGATCGCCAATATCTCAAACGTTTTGCAGCAGACGGCCGCCGCCGCCGAGCGCGTATTTGAATTCCTGGGAGAAAAGGAGGAGACGGAGGAGGCCGCCGACGCGCTTTCCGTGAGCCGCGGCGACAATGAGCGGGATACGGACGCCTCCGTGCATGTTGAAGGAAATGTCGGCTTCGATCAGGTTTCGTTCGGGTACGATCCGGAAAAGCCTGTAATCAACAACTTCAGCGCGAAAATAAAGCCGGGTCAGAAGATCGCCATCGTCGGGCATACAGGCGCGGGAAAAACAACGATAGTGAAGCTCCTTATGCGATTTTACGATGTAAACAGCGGCGCAATCATGGTCGAAGGCCATGACATCCGGATGATAAAGCGCAGCGAACTCCGCTCGCTGTTCGGCATGGTGCTGCAGGACACGTGGCTCTTCAACGGGACGATTGCAGATAATATCCGCTACGGCAAGCTGGACGCTTCCATTGAGGACGTGAGAAAAGCCGCCTCCGCCGCGCAGGTCGACCGCTTTGTAAGGACGCTGCCGGACGGGTACAATATGGTTTTGAACGAGGAGGCCGACAATATATCTCAAGGCCAGAAACAGCTTCTGACCATAGCCAGAGTGATACTCGCCAATCCGGAGATACTCATCCTGGACGAGGCGACCTCAAGCGTCGACACGCGCACCGAAATCCTCATCCAGAAGGCGATGGATAACCTGATGAAGGGGCGTACCAGCTTTATCATCGCACACCGCCTGTCAACGATCCGTAACGCCGACTTGATCCTTGTAATGGAAAACGGCGATATCGTGGAGCAGGGGAGGCATGAGGAACTCCTCAAAAAGGGCGGATTCTACGCGGATCTCTATAACAGCCAGTTTGAAAAAGCGGTCTGACTTTGAGGAACCAAAATCTTATTCCCATCATATAATATAAAACCCAAACCATTTTTTTCAGAGGGGATAAGAAATGGAGAATGAAGATAACGGATTGGATTTATCGGCAGATATAGGCCAAACAAGAAATATACTGGAAGAGATAAAAAAGCTGAATCGCGAAATGGCCGATCCAAAGAACGAAATATTCAAGAAGTCCACATATTGGCATCAGCAATCATCTGTGATTGATAATTCGCAAACTGTGACTTTGCTGGAAAATATTGCAGGACAGCTGACAGGAATAGAAAACAAACTGACAGAAATAAAAGATTTATTAGTAAAATAATATAGGCGGATGCCTCAATGATTAAAATCATTGAGGCATCCGTTTAATTTAGAATATTTGTCAGTCTAAGCCGCACAATCCGCTGTTGTTGCAGGGACCAATCTTATGGCCTTGCTCGAATTCCTGTGAAACGGTAATGGCAGCACCTGCTTCATTGACGCCTGGATAAGGTTTAATGGCAGAAATCAAGAGATTTTCGTGCTTCCACAATTTGTCGATGACTTTATAGTCTATGCTCAATACACAGTCATTGCCGTCCGTTGCAACAGTTACACTTTCGATAATTATTACTTTGCAGGAACCGTCTATAAAGGCCAGTTCATTTCTGAACTGATTTAATCCGGCGATATTATTAGTGAAAAATACGCCGCTCGGGAATCTGGCAAATTCATACCAGAAACAATCGAATATATCAATGGGGGTAACTACGGCAAAAGTACCGGACCCATATCTTAATACCACTTCAAATTCAATTTTGTTAGTTATACGGTCACAGCCGGTAGCGGGGCTAAGGCTCTCTTCCGCGCACAAAACCCTCCAGCTCTGGACTGCCGGCACACCATCGGGCAGGAACCCTCCGCGGCAGCCAGCGCGCCCATCGGGATTGCAGGGGACACAATGCGTCAGTGTTTTCTCCTTAACACAAATATCCCGAACATCTTCAACGCAAATATCATGGCATTCACAGGATGCGGATGCTGCCTGGTATCCAAACGCAGCTCTCTTGGCTTCGTTTGTAAAGATATTGCAGCACTCCGAACAATTGGGATCCAGTCCTGCTGTACATGCTGCGGTGTCTGCGGGGGCCTGGATAGTTGGATTAACTTTTATATTTTCAACCATAATAGGATTGTTACCTTTTCCTTTCTGGAAAATTATATTTTAAATTGAGATTCCATAAAATGTTTAATAAATCCTTTGTTGAGTCCTCTTATATATTTTATGAATAGACCATTACATTGTTTCTATTTCGCCTGATTTGATTAGCATGTGATCCGTTAAAAAGCACACTGAAAAATTTTGTTATTTCAAGACTTCGCGGGGTGATTTAACAAAATGATGCTTTATAGAACACTATTTTCAGGATTTGGTGTGTCTTTGGCGGTTTTCAGGATGCCGCAAATAAAAACCGACGGACAGAAGTAATGAGCCGGCTTTTAGGTGCATAGTTTCAAGTATCTGATATTTAAGGGTGTGAATTTAGTGGTAAGCATTCCTAAATGGGTTATATTGGCTTATCTCAACGGAAACAGCGAGCTTGAGCCGGAGACGGCCGCCGCGAAAAGCGAGATAGAAAAGGCGGCTTTTGGCGAAGACGTCGAAGTGCTTCTGCAGATCGGACTGCTGGACGAAACTACGGTAAAAATTCTGCGTCCGGACGCAATGTCCTGCGATATGGATGACAAGTGGAGCGGGGTCAGGCGCTATCACATCTGCCGGTCGGGGTCTTTTTTGGTCGGAGATATGGGGAATAAAAATATGGCGGACCCCAACTGCCTGTTTGATTTCATCAAGTGGGGTATGGAAAACTATAAAGCTGAGCACTACATACTCATACTTGGGGGGCACTCCTGCGAGTATATCGGTATGATGAATGACTACAGTCAGGATAAGCCGTATATTATGGGCATTCCGGAAATATCGCTCGTTCTCGAGCTGGTTAAGCATACCGCGGGCAGGGCGATTGATCTTCTCATATTCGACACATGCCTCTTCAACAACATAGAACTCCTCTATGAGCTGGGACAGTACGGCATCCCGGCGGTAAAAACGGTGTTGACCTACAGGGGAAACGCCCCGGCGGGCGGCCTTTTTTACAGCGAGCTCCTGAATGCGGTCAATGAAAATTGCGATGAAAGTGATCTCGATATATTTATAGAAAAGCTTGTCGGGGCTTCACAGGCAGACCTGATAGCGTACAGAATTAATCCTGCTGGCCTTGAAAATATTAAGAGACAGTTCAGCTGTCTTGCCGATGCATATTTAAGCGATGCCTCGAGCTCACGCCCGGATCTGCCGGAGCTTTTGAAGAGCGCCGCCGCGGATAATCCATGGCGGAAGATTGTGGATGAAATCGCTTACACGGTATCCTCTCTTGTCATCTGCAGAAAATGCGCGTCCTGCCGCGGGACCGAGACGATCCGGGTACTGGACAGATATATACCGTTTATGAGCACCGCCGCGCTTTACTACAGACTGGCTTTCGCAAGAGACAACTGCTGGACGAAGGTCCTGTGCAGCAGGCTGCCTGAGAGCAGCTTCCGGCTGGCTGTCACCATAGGATTTACCCCGATGATACTTCCGAAAAGCAAAATTAAGGCGCTCATGATTTCCGGCAGTCCCGTTCTTTCACCATCGGCCGCCGAAGGTATTTTGAACGGGCTGATCGCTTATAAGAAATGGGTTGTCCTGTAAAATCTATAAAGCCATGAACCGAGTATCGCCATACAAATTTGCCGAATAAAATCGTATCGGAGATATCATCAGAAAGGCGTATTTTTATGGCAATAATTCATGTACCCGGCGATCAGCCGACCATTCAGGCCGGAATTAGCGCGGCCAGCCCGGGCGATACCGTCTTGGTTGATCCTGGGACCTATAACGAAAAGATTATTATCAACAAGGCGCTGACATTGGCTGCAAGCGGCACCCCATCAGCCTAAAAAAACAGGAGGCCGGCATTTGCCGGTCTCCTGCTTTTTTAGGCTAAAAATCGTCAGCAGCTGGTGGTATCTTCGCAGACATACTCTGGGGTACCTAGTATCTGGATATCCTGATCGATTCCGAGCTTGTCGATGATATCTTCGTACAGCGAGATGTCAACCTCGGTCGTCCAGATGCTGGTGGAATTATCCGCCGCAGTGTAAACCTGGAAGGGATCAAGTACGTCAACCTCGTAGCTCAGGTTCCTCAGCAGTATATAGGACTGAAGTGTCGGGTCGTTAAGCTCGCACGTCCTGAGAGTTACATCGAAGCTGGACAGCGGTATCTTGACGGTATATTCGAAGTTGGTATATAAGTTTACGCCTGTGGATTTGATGACCAGCGTTTCATACGGCTGGACGACATTCTGGTGCTGGATGACCGGAACGCCGGCCGCGTCGATCACAGTTCCTTCCACAAATGCTTTGGTTATTGCGGAATCATAATTCAGCCTTGACGAGAGATTTTTGGGCAGCGTCAAGACATCGAAGGTATTATCTTCGTACTCAACAATAAGCACCAATTCAAAGTTAATAATTACTTTTGACTTCTGGGTGCATATGATCGTGTTTTCTGGGTCGTCGTCGAGTATTCTCTTGCAGAGCTTTACACACTTGACGAGAGAGCCCAAAGCTGGGACTTCGGTACTTGTTGAGCCGTGATTTATTATATAGAGTTTTAACGGCAGTTTTGTTCCAAGCGGAGTCGATCCGTCATAGGCTTCCTGGAAGACCTCCTGCTCCTGAAGCAGCACCGCTTTGGACAATACCCGCCTGGCGAATATATCCAAAAGCTCCTGCTCTACACCGTTCTGAATAGCTTCACTCATATCATTGTCACTCCTAGATAAAGATTTATATAGTAAATATATATTGTATGCAAAATGCTAATATATTGTATGCTGATTAATAATACTGAGTGACATGATTTGGATTTGTGCATAATTAAAAATAGGCCTCAGTTCCCAAAAAACAGATCGGACTGGTTCCCCAATAATAATGATACCTATTTATTTTTTTGAAAAAATACTTTTTTTACTCTTGTCCAACACTGATTCCGTCTTAAGGAGCAAACTGTTCAGAGTCTCCGACTGCCCGGCAATACGCGCATCCAGCGTGTCCAACCTGGTGCTCAGCTCGGAAAGTATTTTCAGCACTTCACTGTTATCCAATACGCTGACCGTTTCAGCCGGTTTCTTATTTTCTTCCGCTGCAATGTTAGTACTGTTAATGCTGCTGCTGTTTTTGTTGTTGGATGACTCAGCTTTTTTATATGTACTTAAAACAGTTGAGTCATCTTCCCTGACCATTGGTTTCCAGCCGCTTTTGTAGTTTGTATTATTATATAAGTTTTCCATACCAGCACCTTCCCGCAGATCTGAATTAATTAAATACCTTGTGAAACGAGACACAGGTTTTCAACAGTAATACTTATTATATATTTGATTACTCTCATTATATACTGAAATCATATTTTTGTTACATAGACCGCTGTCTGTCCGGCCGCGCGCAACACCATGGATAAAAGACAAAAAACATTGCGGTTCCGCGTATTTGTACCTATGGCAAAACGTTTTCAGGCTGGCCTTTGCGGGCGGCGTTAAGGTTATGGCGGCGCACACCCCGAATCGCGCTCTCGAGCGCCGAAAAGCGCATGATTCAGGCCGAGGGGTCCCGGAAGAGTATGTGAAGCCAAGCTTCACGGCTTCCGACTTTTTCAGTTCGTCGACGGTGCCGATGCCCGCCTCGCGGAGTTGGCGCTCAAGCGCCTTGCCGATATCCGGCAGGCTTGTCAGTTCTCCCATGCGTTAGACTTACCTTACCGGTATGCGAAGCACCGTTTTCATCTTTGCCGGGTCTCCGCGGCGCGGGTCGCCCAGATAGATCTCGTGGTGGCGACGGACACTGCCGATGTCGTTTATAAGGCTGTTTTCCTTTATATATACTTCCATTTTTGCCGCGGTTGCCGGTTCGTCGTCAAAGGGGCCGATGTGCATGCACTGGACGCAAAGCCCCTCGTCAAGGGTTTCGAGCCTTGCGGCGGAGGGGTCGGCGCCTTTCTTCCTGCGCACCTCGCCGCATGCCCAGTCAAAGACTTCCGGCGTCACGAACTCCGGCTGGCGTATCATGGAAATCCAGCGGAAATCGCTTTTACGGGAGTAATCCACGCCGGGAAAGCCATCGGCCATCCACCAGAGCCCCTCCAGCGGCGGCACGACGTAATCAAAATAACCCGCCGGCGCGCTTTTTGCCTTCCTGCTCATTTTTATGGTGTAGCTGAGGGCGTAGAGCAACCCAACCGCATTCTGATAAGCGCCGCCCTCCAGGTTCGGGTCGCCCGCGCCGTCCGCCATTATAAAGGTCATGGGCGGGACGCGTATCTTCACGGGAGCGGTTTTCGGCAGATACAGGTCTTTGTATTCCTTTTTGTAATCAAATCCGGGCATAATGCGCCTCCTTTGAGCATGATATTGATGTTTTTGGATGATATAACAGCGAGCGCATCAACCCGCTGTTATATTAGTTGAGTCTTAAGGACAAAACTTCTCGGATTTCACAGATATAAGGCTTATTTTATCATCAGAAATACGGTAATGCAATTTGCCTCACCTTTTTCATCACTATTTTCTTCCGATGATTTCACATATCATTTAATGGCGATAAAAATGCGTCCCCGGTCTGTTTTTTGTAACAGTCTGGGGACGCGTTCGTCAGTGATTGGCTTGATAGAATTATTCGGATCTTTTCTTTTTCGAGGTCCTGTATTTTTGATACAAAATATCTTTCAGCACCAAAGCTGTATCCGCGTCACTGAAGTATTAGTGGAAATTTGTCAACTGTGCTTAACATCAATAAATATGCATGAAACTTGTTGCGGCATCTTCCGAAAATGCCCGCACGTATGATTCAATATTACCTAAGTGCCGCTGTACCGCTTGCTCATTCACGCCTGCCGGCGCATATACCGTATACAACACACGGCTGGTATGCTCGGTTATGGCAGTCCGAAGATCGGGGCCGCGAAGGATGCTTGATATAACCGACTCCTGATCTGATATCATAATGTCACCGGGTATGGTTGCAACAGTTTTGCTGCCAAGGGAGATAAAGGCCTCATTTCCGGTTGAACGCATGAATCTCAGAGGGGCCTTGATTTTATCGAGGTCATGTCCGGCCGTAAGGAGCATATTTTTGAGCTCCGCCATGAACATCGCTTCAACCGGAGGCAAGACATCCGGAATCGCTTTCCCCTTGATTACCGACTCCAGCTGAGGCAGTACGTGATAGGTATATCCGAATTTTTTATAATAAGAAATATAGGTATCCATGGGATGAAGCGCCTTCAGATCCCCTCGGGATGCCTGTCTGTATTTCTCCCTGATTGAGTTTTCCAGCTCGAGTTTAATAAATTTCAGCTTATCGCCCGGGATACTGCTCACGTTCTCCATGACCAGAACGCCAATGGCGCAGTCTTTTGCTTTATTTCCCAATTCATTCTGTATTGCGATCATAATTCCGCCGCCTTTTCATTTGCTTTTTTTCGCATTATTATACCTCTTAAAGTAACGTCTCCGGTTCCGATCAGTACAATACCGATTATCACGATAAGACCGCCCGACCATTGCCGCCATCCGGCCTGCTCGTCAAGAATGACCACCGACAGAAGCATGGCGGTAAGCGGCATAATGCCGGAGAAAGCCGCAGCGGTAAAAGCGCCGCAGCGCTTTATTCCGGCGTACCAGAAGACGTAAGCCAGCGCCGTGACAAACAGTCCATACCACATTAGAGCGAGCCATTCCTTCAGGCCGATTCCGGACAATCTTTGGACAGGCGCTTCAAAGAGCGCCGGAATCAGGCATAAAATGAGCGCGATTGCCGATACCATCGTTGTCTGCGCCAGCGGACTGACCGGTTCTCCCTGACGGGACGCGTTTTTGACGGCGGAAACACGCGACAGGATATTAAATAAGGATTCGCTTGCGGCAGCGCAGAGTACCAGCATATTTCCACCCAAATGCGCGGGACAAAATCCGTTTCCGGCGCTCGGCAGCCCCTGAATCATCAGTATTCCGGCTACGGTACCGAGTATTCCGGCAAGCTTTTTCCGATTTACCGTTTCTTTCAATAATACGATTGCGAAAATCGCCGTGATAGCCGGCGCCGAACCGGTCAGAATGCCCGCTTCCACGGAACTTGTATAAAGCAGGCCGTACAGCAGAAACGCGCGAAACAAAAGAATACCGAATATAGCCTGAAGCACGGGGAAGAAAAAGTCTTTCAAGGACATCGAACGCAGATATTTCATCAGTTTTTTTCCGCAGGCAGGCAGCAAAATCAGAAGGGCAAAGAACAGACTGACGGCGGAAATCGTAAACGTTCCGAGTATTTCGGAGACGAACCGTGCCGATATGACGCTTGTGCCGGCAAGCGAAAACGCAAAAAAAAGGCATACCGGCCCTTTCCATTTGTCCAATTTCATTTCGCCCCTTAACAGCATCTTGTATTCTCTCGGCTGAGTGCTATAATCATACCTAGCAAACTGGTATTCGTAAAGAGCCAGTACAGCCAAGATTGAACCAGACCAGTAGGAGGCAGTATGTGTGGAATTGTTTTGGACAGAAAAAGTGGAAAGGCGCTGAAACGTCAGATTTTTGAGGCGCTGAAAGACCGGATCGTGGACGGACATCTGGAAGCAAACGATGCCCTGCCCTCCACGCGGGAGCTGTCGAAGGATCTGAACGTCTCCCGAAGCACCGTGGGCGAGGCTTATGAAATGCTGATCGCCGAGGGCTTTATCATAAGCCGTCAGGGAGCCCCCACGCGGGTTGCCGAGGGTTTGCGCATGGAAAAACAGCTCCCTGCCGTTCGGCGCGTAAATGCTCCGCAAAAACCGGAGCTGAAAGCCGACTTCCGGACGGGAAGGCCGGATCTGCGGCAGTTCCCGCAGTTTTTATGGAGACGGCTTCTTAATAAAGCGGCCGAAGAGCTGACGCTTGAGCAGTACGGATATACCGGCCCGCAGGGGCTGCCCGCTCTGCGCGCGGAAATATCCGCGTGGTTATTCAGGAGCCGGGGCCTCACGGTTAGCCCAAATGATATTTTTATCACAGCAGGCGCGACCAATGCCCTGCATCTGCTGGCCGATCTGCTGTGCGGGGATGGGAAAAAAGTCCTGATGGAGGACCCGTGCCACAGCGGTATGCTTAAGACGTTTCTATATAAGGGATGCCCGGTTGTTCCCGTACCGGTGGACTCACAGGGGATACGGACACAGCTTCTGCCCGACGGAAGAGACGCTTCGGCCGTCTATGTCACGCCGTCGCACCAGTTCCCGCTGGGCGGTATTCTGCCCGCTTCGCGCCGCGCCGCTCTCGTCCGTTATGCGAGAGAAAACGGGCTTTTCATTATCGAGGACGATTATGACAGCGAGTTCCGGTATTGCGGCGAACCGATTACGCCGCTGTATGCGATGGATCCGCAGAGCGTCATTTATGTCGGAACCTTCAGCAAGGCCGTTTTTCCGGCGCTCAGGATCGGATATGTCATCCTGCCCAAACCGCTTCACAGGCAGTGGCGCGATCTGCGCACGCATACGGATGTACAAAACCCGCCGTTTGAACAGGCGGCTCTGGCTGAGTTTCTGCATACAGGGAAGCTGGACAGGCATATCCAAAAAATGCGAAGGATTTACGGACAGCGCCGGAAGGTATTGCTGGACTCGCTGAAGGACGCCTTTGGCACCGGGTGGGCTGCCTGCGGCGACGCGGCCGGGCTGCATATTGCTATAGATTTTCCGGGGAGTTGTTTTGACGGAGAATTTAAAAAAAGGTGTCTTCAAAAAGGCATTGATATAACCCCGATGGAATGCCACTCTATCGTAAAAGGCCTGAATCAAGGTATGCTTCTCATCGGATACGGACATCTGGAACCGGAGGAGATCGAATACGGCGTCCGATTGCTGCGTGATTTTATGGCGGCGGATAAAAGCTGAAGCCATTCTGTCAGCGTGTTTGGAGAATACTTTTTTTATTCCATTGACACAGCCCTGTTTATCTGATAAATTGGCAGTAGACCGACTGGTCTACTGCCAACGGGGTGATAGATTGAAGGATAAAACATTTGAGAAAAAAACAGCGCTTTTTGAAGCTGCGCTGAATGAATTTACCGCGGAAAGTTATGACGACGCGTCTTTGAACGCCATCATCAAAAATGCCGGTATCAGCAAAGGGAGCTTTTATTATCATTTTACCGACAAGAAAGAGCTGTATCTGTTTCTGCTTGAATCGGCTTCCAAAGCAAAATGGGACTTTATAAACACAAAGACATTGGAAAGTCCGGAGATGTTTGAGTGCGGGAGTATTTTTGAGAAAATCAGACTTCAGGCTGGGCTTGGCGCGGAATTTGCCTTGATTTATCCCCGGTACCATAAACTGGGCCGGATGCTGTCCGGAGAGCGGGGCACGCCGATCTTTCAAGCCGCTAAGGATTATCTTGAGGGCGATACCGAAGATATGCTGGCCGGTATGATAGACGCGGCCATTGCTAAGGGTGACTTAAAAAGCGCTTATTCCAGAGAATTTCTTATTAAGATACTTACCTATCTGTTGAACGGTTTTGACGAAATTTTCAGCGCCGAGGAAGATTTTGAGCCCGGCAGGATGCTTTCAAACCTCGATACGTTTATTGAATTTATCCGGAACGGAACAGGAAATTAGAAGGGGAGGATATCTATGAAAAGCAGATATTCGGAGCGCTGTGAAAAGCCGTTGGCTGTTGTTTTCGGCGCTCTGTCGATTCTTTTTATCGTTCTTGCATTTGCGGACGAGAGTTTTTTCAGCTGGGTGTTTGAGCGCCATCAGAACCAATTGAGCTGGTATATAAGACCGCTGTTTCTGATACCCTTCTGCTTTTTCGCCTATAAAAGAAGCTGGAGCGGGATATCCGTAACCGTGTTCCTGCTGCTTACCAGCATGTTCTGGTTTCCTAAGCCCGATGTTGTCGGGGAACAGATAAAAGCTTTTCTGGCAATGGAACAGGAATACCTGACCGGCGGCTGGGGGATAACCAAAATACTGATAACGCTGCTCGTCCCGATATCGCTCTCGGCATTGGCAGCGGCTTTCTGGAAGCGCAGTCTTTGGCTTGGAATCTCCGTCCTTGTCTTTATCGCGGTGGCAAAAATGCTCTGGAGCGCGGTATTCGGCGGGGTCTCCGGAAGCGCTGTAATCGCTCCCGCCATAGTTGGGCTGGTGATTTGTATCGTTCTCATTTACATCGGATTCAGGAAGCTGGAAAAGAAGAGAAAGACATGACGGCGGTATTTTGAGACGTAATTGCGTCCGGTTTCGCAATTAAGGTCAAGAAATATGCGGCGTTGTAAGGTAAGCTGTTTCAGGTGGTGGTAATTATGGACAGGGGAGAGATCGTAAGCGCGGTCAGGCGTATGCAGGCGCACATTGAAGAACATATAACCGAACCGATCACGTTGTCACAGCTTGCAAAAGCCGCCGGGTATTCGCAGTGGCACAGCGAGAAGATATTTAAGGATCTGGTTGGAAAAACGCCTTTCGATTATATCCGGTCGCTGCGCCTGTCGAAAGCGGCGGTTATACTGAGGGACAGCAAACCTAAGATCATAGATGTCGCGTTTGATTTTGTGTTTGACTCCCACGAGGGGTTTACGAAAGCCTTTTCAAAGCAGTTCGGAATGTCTCCGAAAAACTACGCGAAGAAAACCCCGCCGATAAAGCTTTTTATTCCCTACCGTGCCAGTGATTACCGTCATACGAATTTAAAAGGGGAGAGACCTATGCCGGAAAATAAAAACCTAAAGGCCGTGTTTGTTCAAGTGGTTGAGCGCCCTGCGCGAAAAGTGCTGTTAAAAAGGGGAATAAAAGCAGAAGGCTATTTTGAATACTGCGATGAGGTGGGCTGCGATATCTGGGGAATGCTTTCGAGCGTAAAGGAAGCCCTTTACGAGCCGATAGGGATGTGGCTGCCGGGAAGACTCATTAAAAGCGGTACTTCTCAGTACGTTCAGGGCGTAGAGCTTCCGCTGGATTACGATAAGTCCGTGCCGGACGGCTACGAGCTAACTGAGTTTGCGCCCTGCAAAATGATGGTTTTTCAGGGACCGCCTTTTGAGGACGATAAGTTTGAACAGGCGATCTTCGATCTGTGGGAGCTTATGAAGACCTTTGACCCGGCCCTTTACGGGTATGAGTGGGCCGATGACGAAGCGCCGAGATTTCAGCTCGCGCCCATGGGCTATCGCGGGTATATAGAGGCAAGGCCGGTAAAAGCGATCACTCAGGGTTAATGATTGTAATAAACGGACAGGGTGCTTGTCAAGCACCCTGTCCGTTTTGAAGACTGCGGATACAAGGGCAGCACCCTGATATGTCATGGTGCTGCCAAATGCGCTTATTTATGTATCTACTTTAACTGGGTATCGGTGATGTGTTTTTCTCTGTAAGGGAACCTCTTTTCAAATGATTCCAGCTCGTCTTCGTCTATCTGGAATACCGGGTCCTCACTAAATCTTCCGGCTATGCCGCGAAGAGCGCCTTTATAAAGCTCCAGCGCCATGAACGCGTCAAAGTTATCCCCGTCGGCGGTGGTAATATTGAAATTCTCCGCACCTGTAAAGCCAAACCGGTAATAGAAGGCTGGGTTACCGAAAATCACCATGGCTTTATAGCCCATCTCCGCGGCAAGCTTTTTGGTGTGCTCTACAAGCGCCGAGCCGATCCCCTTTTTCTGAAACGCGGGCAGAACGCTAAGGGGGCCGAAGGTAAGCACCTCGTGCCCGCTTCCGCTTTCGTCCGTGATAACTGCCCTGGAATACATGATGTTGCCGACGATCCGATCGTCCATGACAGCCACGAAATCCAGCTCGGGAATAAATGCGGGTACCTCACGGATTTTGCGGGCGAGCAGATGTTCGACACAGCCGGGTTTATAAATATCCCAGAAGGCGTCTCTTGTCAAATATTCAACCTCGCCGTAATCGCTTTCGATTTCCCGGCGTATGATAAAATTCATAATGATCTTCCTTTCAAATAGGTCTGTTCTCGGTAAGAAACCGGTCAAAAAGCCCGCGGAAAACATACCGCGCGCCAAAAATGCGCGGACTGCTCCCCACGGGCAAAATTTCAATATAAAAACAGCGCGGCAAGTACACCCTGCCGCGCGTCTACTATTGAAGGAATTGAGGCAGTCTGTCAGGCATGGTTTTCAAAAGGGCGGCATAAACAGCGGGGTGTTCCCCGCGGCGCCGCGCCTTTTGCAGAGTTATTCAGTTTAAAACCACCATAACAGACCGGACCGACATCAATACGCCACCTTTGTCATTATGAAACCAGTGTAACGCCCTGGCTGTTTATTGTCAAGACTGTTTCCCTCGGATACGAAGGATGCGGCACTCGACAGTCGTTGTGTTTGCTTATTTATCTTGTATGTCCGAATACTACTCAAGATCCTGAATGTTCATTTTTTTAATCTGAGCGTTCCTTTTGATTTTTTGTCTGCAGGCAAAGTATATCGCCAGAAAAATTATGGTGGGAATATTGGATAAGAGCAGTGTGGAAACAGTCAAAACGATATTCTGCCACAGGCTGCCGGTGTCCGCGATGTTAAGAACAAAGAGCAGGGAAAAAGCAAAACTCACTATCGGCAAAATCAATCCCAGCCATTTGCATGACCTTTTAGACAGAAACCATTGCAGCAGTATGGCTCCCGGAACCATCAAAAGGAAGGTGATTATATTTTTTGAATACAGCAACTATTTCTCCTCCTGCTTAGTTTTCTTATACTCTGAAATGAGTATTTTGGCGGTGTCAAAGTCAATTTTTTCGTTGACGGCGAGGCGCTTTATAAGCCCGATATAGGGTTCGTTTGATGTGTTTTCATTAATCTGTATTTTTTGTATCAACCGGTCCAGGCGCAGCCGGACAGTCGGATAAGTGACGCCATATTGATTTGCTATGTCCTTCAGCGAGCCGGACGCCAGCATGAACTTTTTTATAAACGAAATATCTTCATCATCAAGATTTATCATCCAGTCGGGTACGACCTCAATTGCCATTTAGTCGGCCTCCTTTAATAAAATTAATTATAAACTTTAATAATATTAAAGTCAATATGCAAATATATTTTAAGATAACAACTTAGCAACAAGAAAAGCAACTATATGGTGTTAAAACAGGAAGCAGCGGGAATTTCCCCGCTGCTTAATTCATATAGCTCATTACTGCTTGACTATAACGCCCCAGAGGCCGATCAGATCCGCCGCCTGAACCGCATTGACAACAGCGCCTTTGAGTTCGACCGGAGGAGAGGATACCGTCGGCGCGGTAAACTCATTATTTGAAAAGTCCACTGCCGCCAGCATCGTTTTGAAAAAGTTGTTCTTTACGAATCGGGAACCCCTTGCTTCAAGCCGACTCAGTTTTGCCTCAGCCATTGTTGATTCGGTGAAATCGATGTGGTCAAACAGGATGTCGGTTATCCCGGCTTTATTGAAATTCGAATACTGAAAATTTGACTGTTCAAAAGATGTCTGCCTGACAGCCGTATCGCTCATATCCAGGCCGATACACTTGCATGATATAAACCGGCAGCGTTCAAAATAGGCCCCCGCGAATTTGCTGTTTGACAAGTCGCAGGACTGAAACACCACATCAATAAAACACGAATTTTCAAAGCTGCAGCTGAGAAAGGCGCAATTTCTAAAAATGCTTCTTCGGATTTCAATTTTGTAAAAATCCGCGCCTTCAATTCGCTCTTCACAGCTTTCAATTTCTGTAACCGGCGATTCATCCGACAGAAAGTCCCGAACATATGAGGAAAAATTATCAACCCTTAAGGGTTCTTTGGGTAAATGGGGACTGCTTATACGCATGGCTGTATTCCACCTCGGTTTGATTGACTGCCCCGGATGCAGCGCCCGCACATTGCAGTACCTGCATGCGGTTTGATTTTGGTTTAATGGCGGCCGGGACTGCCACCGGTCATTATACCATAAATCTAAGTAAATGCGCATCACTCTCCGTAAGCTGCAGACGAAACAAACGCGCGGCGCACCCGTTATTGATAATAAGATCATGCCGACAGTTCAGCAGAAACTGTCGGCATGATAAGCCTTGCTTTATTTTAAAGATTCAGCCAGCTGGGTAATTTTGGATTCTATTGTCCGGATTACCGATATAAACGCCTCGTCGCTTTTGCCGGTCGGGTCGTCAAGTCCCCAATCCTCGCGGCGTCTGCAGGGCAGATACGGGCATTCCACGCCGCAGCCCATAGTGACGACCACATCCACCGGCGGAAGCTCAGCCAGCAGCTTGGGGCGCTGGGTCTGCTCCATATCGATACCGTAGAGCTGCTTCATAAGGCGCACCGCGTCAGGGTTGATGTGCGCTTTTAGCTGCGTGCCCGCGGAATAGCTTTCAAACACATCCGAGGCGAAATGTTTGCCGAGCGCCTCGGCAATCTGGCTCCGGCACGAGTTGTGGACACAGATAAATGCCGCTTTAGGCCTACTCATGATGAAACCATCCTTTCGTGTTGTTCGCAATTTTGACAAGTATCAGCATAACAGGGACTTCTGTGAGAACACCGACAATAGTGGCGAGCGCGGCGGGGCTCTGCGTACCGAAAAGTGATATGGCCACTGCAACAGCCAGCTCAAAGAAATTGGAGGCGCCGATCATTCCGGCTGGCGCGGCTATGTTATGGGGCAGCTTCAGCGCCCTGGCGGCAATGTAAGCGATGAAGAAAATTATAAAAGTCTGGATAATCAGCGGTACGGCTATCAACACAATGTGCAGGGGATTATTGAGTATGACATCGCCCTGGAATGAAAATATAATGACAAGCGTAAGCAGCAGGCCGATAATGGTGACGTTTCCGAATTTGGGGATAAAGCTGTTTTGAAAGTAATCAAGCCCGCGCTTTTTTGTTATATAGCTTCGCGTGACCGCGCCTCCCGCCAGGGGGATAACGACAAACAGGACGACGGAGAGAATCAGGGTGGCCCACGGGATGGTCACGCCTCCTATGCCGAGAAGAAACATAACGATGGGGGTAAAGGCGACTAGGATAATCAGATCGTTTGTCGCTACCTGCACCACCGTGTAGGCGGCGTTGCCTTTTGTGAGATGGCTCCAGACAAACACCATGGCGGTACAGGGAGCCGCGCTCAGCAGAACGGCGCCGGCAAGATAATCCCGCGCGAGGTCCTCCGGGATGAGCGATTTGAAAATCACAAAGAAAAACAGCCATGCGATGCCGAACATGCTAAACGGCTTGATAAGCCAGTTGGTCACCCAAGTTACAAATAGGCCCTTGGGGTTTTTGCCGACGTTCTTTATGCTCTGGAAATCGACCTTAAGCATCATCGGATAGATCATGAGCCAGATTAGTACGGCAATGGGTATGGAAACATTCGCATACGTGAAGCGCCCCAGAAAAGCCGGGATTACCGGCAGATATCTGCCGATCAGAACTCCCGTGACCATGCACAGAATGACCCATACGGTCAGATATTTTTCAAAAAAACCGATGCCGGTGTTTTTGCTCTTTTCCATAAAATATTCCCTTATCCTATCATCTGACCTTCTGCAGTATCCTGACGACCTCTTCGGTCTTAAGAACCTTGCCGTAAGAGACGACTTTGCCGTCTACGACGAGGGCGGGGGTAGACATCACGCCGTAGGCCGCAATCTGAGAGAAATCGGTAACATGGTCGATTACCGTATCCATTCCCAGCTGCTCCAGCGCGGCTTTTGTCGCCGCCTCCAGCTGATTGCATTTTGCGCAGCCGCTGCCCAGAACCTTGACGCCGGAGCCTTCGGTCTTTGCAGTCTCGGCCTTTGCCGTGTGCTCTGCGTCGCAGCTGACGCCGCCGCAGCAAGGGGTTTCTTCCTTTTTCTTTTTAAAAAGTGACATATTGGTTTTCTCCTTTAAAAGTTTTTATTATCAGCAGCAGCTTCCGCCGCATGAGCAGGAGGCCCTGCTTTTCTTGCCCTTAAAAAAATCTCTCAAGTTGTCCGGCAGCTCATACCCGCCGCACGAGCCGCCGCCTTCATGTGGCCCAAATACAGACCGGAGGATGGCTTCGGCAAGCATTTCTTTCGGCGGAACTTCGTAGGTTACACCGTTGTACTCAAACACCCGGCAATCGACGTCGGTTCCGCTGATCTCGCCGCAGCAGCCGCAGCTGTTCTCTTTGACGGACGCACAAATGTCCTTACCGTTCACACGGATCGTGGGAGAGGAGAGGAACTGATGCTGCTCGGCAAGCTCCGCCGTTTTCATCTCAATTTTGTTATATTCGGCCTCAAAGCCCGCAAGCTTCAGGGCGGGGGTCAGGACCGCCATAACCTCGTCAAGAACGCTGTCGGTTCCGATGCAGCGGTCACAGGTTCGCAGATCGAGATACAGATATTCCACTAAAACCTTCTTTTCGGGAGCTTCGCCGCAGGAGCAGGAACAGCAGGCCTCTTCTGTCTCCCGACTGCCGTTCGGCGGTGTCCAGCCCGTGTCGTCGCCGACATAAATGATTGCCCCAACCGGACAGCGGTTTCCGCAGCCGTGGCAATGGTCAATGCAGGATTCGGGGTTCTTAACAACGGGCGACGGAGCCTTCGCCTTGTCATAGACGGCGTGAGGACACATTGCGGCGCAGATCCCGCAATCGAGGCAGCTCATGTAATCAATGACAGGGTACCAGTTTTCAGCCATTTTCTTTTTCCCCCTTACACAAGCAAAAATTGAAACGCGTTAAACACATAGCCGATGATAATGATGCCCACGGCGACGATGCCCACAAATACGGCGAGCAGCCTGGGCTTGACAGCGCGGCGCAGCATAACGATGGACGGCGCGGACAGAGCGGTGACGCCCATCATAAAAGACAGAACCGTGCCGAGCCCGACACCCTTGAAGAACAGCGCCTCCGCTATCGGTATGGTGCCGAATATGTCGGCATACATCGGGATGCCGACTGCGGTTGCAAGAATGACCGAGAAGGGATTGCGGTCGCCTAGGACGGCCTGTATCCATTCGGTCGGAATCCAGTTGTGGATGACGGCACCGATTCCCACGCCGATCAGAATATACAGGATTACCTTTTTTACAATGGCCTGCACCTGTTCTTTCGCATAAACAAGGCGGTCGCGTTTTGTGAGCTCGGGCGCTTCAATATCCACGCTTCCGGCAGTCTTCACGAAGTCTTCTACGTATTTTTCCATTCCGAATTTTTCAATGAGCGAGCCGCCTATGACCGCGAGAATAAGCCCCACAACCACATAGGCTACGGCGACCTTCGCGCCGAAAATGCTCATCAGAAGGACAAGCGAACCGAGATCCACAAGCGGGGAAGAGATCAGAAAAGAAAAGGTTACGCCCACCGGCAGTCCCGCGCTGGAAAAGCCGATGAACAGCGGTATGGAGGAACAGGAACAGAACGGAGTTACCGTACCCAGAAGCGCTGCCAGCGAGTTTGCCACTATGCCGTGAAAGCGGCCGATAATTTTTTTGGTCCTCTCGGGCGGGAAATAGCTCTGGATGTAGCTGATGATAAAAATCAGTACGGATAAAAGTATTAATATCTTTATTGTATCGAAGAGAAAGAACTGAACGCTTCCGCCCCATCGTCCGTTTATATCCAGCCCCAGGGCCGACAAACCGCTGCCGATCAGGTTGTTCAGCCACTTCATCGCAAGAATTTGATTTTGGAAAAAGTCCCAGATGGACTTGATGACCTGCATTAAGTAATTACCTCACTTTCGATGATCGGATAACAATATAAATTATTTCGATTTGCAGTTACCGTAAAACCGTCATGTTTTTGCCTATAGATTTCCTATCTCTTCTTTCGGCTCGTCTGGTTCCACCACATGATCCCGTATCATAAGGAAGCTTAACAGCAGCGTCACGACGAGCGCTATACCGTAAATGAGAAATAATTTACTGATAGACGTCGCTGAAATCAGTTTTCCGCCAATGGCGGTTCCAACTCCGCCGCCGCCCATAAAGAAGAAGGCGACGAGTGACATTGCGGCGCCTCTCGCCCTCTGCGCGAACTCTGTCGCCCTTGTCAGGAGTGTGGAATGGGCAAAGATAAAGCCCAATCCGAGAAGCGCAATGCCGATAATTAGGAGCCAGAGCGTACTGCCGAAGAGATAGATAACGATATCGGCGAGCGCGGCCAGGGCGAGACCGATACCGAGTATTTTTCTTGCTCCCGTTTTCTGTGCGATTTTTCCGCTCAGCCTGCCGCCGATGACAGTCATGACACCGAACGCCGTCAGTATAAGTCCGATATAGAGGTAGTTGAAGCCGTATGTCTTCGAAATATAAACGCCGGCATAGGAAAAGCTGCCGATAATAAAGAAGCCTTCAAGCAGAACAATAATATAAGTAAACAGGCTTCTCGACGTCCCGAGCAACTTGAGATAAGGCGCGAAAATTTTACTGTCGGGATGCTTGTCGGACGGTAAGGACTTATAGTTTTTTATTAACAGGAAGGTGGGGATCAATGCGAATACGGCATAGATGACGAAGACGCCCCGCCAGTTTAAAAAGTACGCAATTGTACCGCCGATAGCCATACTCAGCCCCTGCCCCAGGAAGGAGATACCCATAAAGGTGCCGATTGCTCCCTGCCTCTCTTTGATCGGGAAGATATCGCCGATCATTGCAAAAGATATCGGCATAACCGATGCGGCAAAAACGCCGGTCAATGCCCGGAAAAGCGATAAACTGCCAAAACCGGAGCCTAGAGCACAGAGGCCTGTTGCAAGTGTAAACAGAGATATCGCTATTGTAATGACCTGTTTTTTGCCGAACCGGTCTGCCAGGGGGCCGAAAACGATCTGGAAAAACCCGAACGGTATCATATAGGCCGTGATCAAAAGCCCCGCTCTTGCAATATCAATATCCAGGTTTTGCGAGATGGCAGGCAGGATCGGGGAAACGACGAAATTGTCCGCCATAACAATAAATCCCGCAAGACCCAGAAGCATAATTATCTTATTTTTTTTCATTGTAAAAACTCCCGATATTGAAATTTCTGACCTGCTTGAACTATCTGCTGATATTTTCAGCGTTTTCGTAAATTTTCTGAATCTCCTGTCTGGGTATCAGTTTCGATAAAACATAGGCTATGATAATGATGCCCGGGATATCCACCATAAGTCTTGCAAAAGCGAATTTTGTGCCGAGCGCCGCTATTTCGAACAGAAACATAGGTATTTTTGTCGTCGACCACGCGCCGATGAAAATCAGGACATTACTGAATTTTACGCCCTTTTTCATCAGAACCGCAGCGACCGGAAAGGCCCCGTAAAGCGGGCCCGCCGCAGCAGAGCCGATGAATATGGCAAGCAGGATGCCTTTCAGCCCGGAGCCTTCGCCCATATATTTGACCATCGTTTCGCGCGGCACCCACACATCGAGCAGCCCAAGCAGGATGAACACCGGCGGTATGACAAGCAGCATTTGCCCGAATTGGTAGGCGGAGATGCTTATGGCTTTTAAACCAATCTGACGGTTGACAAGCGACAAAACACCGATTGCCGCCGCGGCTATGATAAACGCGCGATATCTTTTTAATAGTGCTCTCATGCTCAGCCCACCGCCAATCCGATAACATAGGCGACAAAAAAGGAAAAGACAAATGCGAGAACATTTCTTAATACAGTCAGCCTTTTGCCGAAATATTTGATTTCAACCGGCATTGTCACAGCGCCGACCATCATCAGCGCAGAGACAAACGCGCCGATCTGCGTATATCCCGCGCCGCCCTGCAGCAGCATTGCGGCCGTCGGAAACGCGACAAAGCCCGGTATCAGAGTGACGGCGCCAACGACTGCGGCAATCGTCACGCCGAAAAAGCCGGAACCTGAGCCGATGATTTTTGAAATGACCTCGGTATTCAGTACGGCGAGCAGTACGCCGACAAGCAATATGACGACCAAAAATTGCGGCAGGATATTTTCGAACGCCTTCCACGCTTTTTTGAGTGACTTTTTTGTTTTCTTTTTATCCTTAAAAAAGGAAATTGCTAAAAACAGTACGGTCACACCATACAACAGATACGTATCCAAACCAAGTCCACCTCATTTGTTCGATCAGTCTTAACGTTGCTTTTTATTATATCCCCACCGCTTCGGTACGCTTATTCAAGCCGGGCTGTGGATCATATCAAATAATTTTGATATATTTTGCTTTTTAAAAGCCATCATGACGATGGCCTTTACTTTTTGCAGCAAGTATTATCTTCCGTAACCGTATTGGGCGTTGTCAGCTCCTTCAGCAGCTCGGAAGCGTAAGCGCTGCCGTTTTCACTGATGCTGTAGTGCGTCCATTTGCCCTCCTGCCGGCTCTCCACAACACCCGACTCCACCAGTATCTTCATATGGTAGGAGAGCGCCGACTGACCAATGTCCAGATGTTCTGTCAGAACACAGGCGCATTTTTCGCCGCCGCGCAAAAGCTCAAGTATTTGCAGACGCTTATCGTCGCAAAATGCCTTGAACACCTTCGCGTTTTCCTCATATTTCGCTGTCAAGTTATCACCTCATATCAAAATTATTTGATATGTTATCAGTATATGCGTCAAATCAAATTTTGTCAATATGAAACAGAAGTATTTTTATATTGCCCGGTTATCCTGCTCTATACAACGCTCTCGTCGCTTTTTACACGGGTTTTCCGCTCGGAGATAAAAAGCCCGGCAAGCGTGAGGAACGCGCCTCCGAATGCCACAGGCGTGATCTCTTCATGCAGGATGAGCGCGGAAAAGACAATTGTGATAACAGGAATTATGTAGATATAGACGCTCGTTTTGACCGCTCCCAGAACGCCCACAACCCAGTTCCAGCTGACAAAGCACAATGCGGAAGCGCCCAAACCCAAAAACAGAATATTAAGCAGGTTTTTTATCTCCAGAAATTTGCTGAAATCGGGACTGAAGCCGAGTAAGAACAGGGCCGGTACCATAAAAAGAATCCCGTAAATAAAGACCCTGCGTGTGCAGGCTATCGTATTGCAGCCGAGTCCGCTTATTTTTCGGATTATTATGGAATAAACAGCCCAAACCACGGCGGCGAGAGCTGCCAGAATGTCGCCCAGGGGATTTAGCTTTAATATGAAGCTGCCGTTGAATCCAATAAGAACAATCCCTATGATCGCGATAATAAATCCGGCAAAAAACTGCGGGCGCAGCCTTTCGCCCTGCAGGAAAAAATGGGCGAGAACGGCGGTAAAAAGCGGGGCGATGGAGACGATGATACCCACGTTTGAGGCCAGCGTGTAGGTCAGCGCGATGTTTTCAAGCAGAAAGTAAAGCGTGACGCCGCAGAGTCCGGCCGCCATAAAGAGCAATTCGGTTTTAAAGCATTTGATTTTCAGTTTATGGGGATAGAACAATAATAATGCTATGTAACCGATGATAAACCGGGTAAACAGTATTTCAACCGGTGAAAAGCTCTGTAAAAGTATTTTCGTGGATACAAAGGTCGTACCCCATAAGAGGATCGTGCCGAATGCCGCCAAATGTCCCATGGCCGATCTGCGATTGTCCGTAATCAATTTGTTCCGTCCTCCGATAGCGTTTTATCTTCCGCAAATATTTTCATGTATTGTCTTGGTGTCAACCCGATAAACTTTTTAAAAAAATTTGAAAAGTGGCTCTGGTCCGAAAAGCCGGTCTGAAAAGCGGCGTCAATCGGCATAACGCCGTTTTCAAGCAGCTTTTTTGCCTTGCCAATGCGAATCGTCTCAAGATAGCTGTAAGGAGATATGCCTTTCTGCCGTGTAAAGGAGCGGAGAAGATGATATTTGCTCAGCCCGGTGAGCGCGCTTAAATCGTCAAGCGTTATCGTCCGCGCATAGCCGGATTCCAGATAATCGCAGACAGCTTTTATTTCCAACGAAGGTTCGGGAGAGGCCGGTGCCGGCGCCGCATCGGAGTATTCCGCCAAAAGCTGCTCGATAAGGAATAAAAACAGCTCTTCTTTTTTGAAGTCGGATTGTTCCTCCATGATCATCAGGTGCAGCTCGCTAAGGCATGGGACAAGCTCGCTGTGATAAATAACGTTTTGTGTGAAGCGCGGAAGGCACTCTTCGCCGGTTATTTCGCGCACGGCTCTCCGCATGATATCCGGCTTGATATTGATGCACCGGTAATCGAGGGCCTTTCCGTCCGCTTGCTCGCAGGTATGCGTATCCAGCGGGTTGAATATGACCATATCCCCGGCGTTTATCATATGTTCCCGGCTTCTGCACAGCAGACAGCGCCGTCCGTTTTCAATAAAACCGATGACGTAGTAGTCATGAAAATGGTTTGGGAACTTCTGCATGATTCCCTCGAACCGGTAGCCCTCAACTTTCAGGTCCGAATCAAAACAGACCGTGCGCACTTCACTGGCCATCTGCTGATACTCTCGCTTTCCTGAAGATAATAAGAGTATACCATAAGCCGCAAGGCCGTTCTTGCATGATATTGCTCAAAAGAAACGCTTTGCTGTCA
>JBFWIW010000047.1:19600-24169 GCA_050253535.1 Oscillospiraceae bacterium | reverse complement strand
CAACGATCGGGCGGGAGATGCGGATAAAAAAGTCCACGGATATCGGCGTGAACGGATTTGTAAAACTCGACTTGGTTTTTAAGCTTTTAAATAATAAATTAAGTTATAAAGCATCATCTTAATCGAACAGTCGGATCAAAGGCCAAAGGGAAAATGACCAAAATCAGAGCCGTCGAATTTGATGGCTCTGATATGTTTTCTCTTGTTTTCTTTGATTTTCTCGCATATGATTTCTCGCAAGCAGATACCAGCCGGAAAAAAGATGAAATATTTTTTTAATGCTAAGACCAAAAGCTGTTCTTAACCGTCTAATATCTGACCGGTCTAAAAAAGAACAAGGGGGGATACATAGTGACAAGTGACGAGTTTTCAACGCGGATCGTCGCAATGATGCAAACGCTGTATCGCGTCAGCTACGCGCAGCTATCGCAAAGCTGTGACCGAGACGAAGCGGTTCAGGAATGCTTGTGCAAGGCATGGCAGAAACGCAGCCAGCTCAAGGATGAGCGCTTTATGCAGACTTGGGTGATCCGCATTCTTATCAATGAATGCCATAATGTCCAAAGAAAAAGAAGCCGGGAACTACCGCTGGAAGAGCTGCCTGAACGCATTGCACCTGGTGGTGCCGATCGCGAAGTGCATGACGCGCTGCTCGGCTTGGACGAAACACTCCGTCTGCCGATTCTGCTGCATTGCATTGAAGGCTTTTCAATAAGCGAGGTCGCGCGCATTCTGCGCTGGCCGCAAGGTACGGTGAAGTCGCGCATGATGCGCGGGCGGCG
Organism: Oscillospiraceae bacterium; assembly: GCA_050253535.1. Taxonomy (GTDB): domain Bacteria; phylum Bacillota; class Clostridia; order Oscillospirales; family Oscillospiraceae; genus JBFWIW01. The sequence goes on along the minus strand of JBFWIW010000047.1, from coordinate 23,387 downwards.
GGAGCTTAAAAAAACATTATATGGGGAGGTTCAGACACCATGCGAAATATGAACAATCTGAAAGACGGGTTCGGACAAGCCGATGACAGCTTCGTCAATAATGTATATCATACATTGGCCGACATTCAAATAAATAAGGACAGAAAGCCTGCGGCGAAAAACGGTCTGCGTTTGGCGGTCGTGATCGCTGTCGTCTGCGTACTTTCTGCCGGGACCGCCTTGGCTTTGGCAAACGCTTGGGGAATACTTGATTTCCTCAGCGGAAGAAGAAATGATGTGGCGGTCTTGCCGGAAGCCGCCGATATTGTGCAAACGGACGTATCCCAAAATGGCGGGCAGACAGAATTGACAGCTTTCACGCTGCGCGAATCCGTATTCGACGGACAGAACGTCTACATTGTCGTAGATGCAAAGCCTTCAGGCGCTGAATATTTACTGTTGGGCCCGGATGCCAATCCGTCCGACCCTGTCTGCGATATGGGCCCGCTTTTCAGCGGCAAAACCGGCACTATAGCCGATTATGCCCGTGAAAACAATAAAAAAATGATCCGTACATCCGTGGTCATCGCCGACGGGAACTGTTCCATTGATTTTCTCCTCGAAGACGACGGGACTCTTACCTACATGCTAAACGGCAGTATCAATGACGATTCCGCGGAACTGGATATAAAACTAAATTGTGTTGCCACGCCGTTTGTCAGTCAGGACGGACAGGACGTTATCGATACGCTTAACATGAAACGCACGACGCTTTCCGCCACTCTTGAAAATTCGGGAACAAAAGAAACCGTAACCAGCACCGCGCCCGCTGTCTACAGCGACTGCGGCGTTCAGGCGGATAAGATCACGCTTACCGGTTCAGCTATGGCGATTTATGCGAAAATCGAATTCACGGTAATAGATGGAGAGAAGTATGCCGAAACCGACGGCGGCCTCTGGTTCGAGTTCCTGGATACAAACGGCGAACGCCTGCCCAACGGTGCCTCGTCAAGCGGGAGTATCGAGGCCGTGGACGACACCCACTATATACAGCAGGTCTCTTTACAGGCTTCGGAAATACTGCCGGGAGAGATCATCCTTCGCGGATACAATTGCTGGGAGAAAAACAGGTATGAGACGCATACGTTTGAGATGAAGTAACGACATTAGTCCAATCAAATAGTAGTATTAAATATGATGTTTCTCCAAAAATGCCATATTGGGGATGTCAAAAGCGTGTGCCGTTGCAGCAGGGAATACGAATGACGGCGGGTGCATCGCGGATATAACCGTGCCGGCAGTGAAAGATGAAATCGCCGGGATACTGGGCGGGATTTATCCGAAAGAGCGCAGCGGCGACTTCGCCCGGAGCCTGATGGCGCTTGGCACCACGCTCTGCCTGCCGAAGGGTTCGTCGAAATGCGGCATTTGTCCGATGGCGAAAAGGACGAAGTAGTCATTATCTGCAGCATAAGGCGGCATGCCGTTTTTCTGCATGCCGCCTTTAATATAGTTGAGGCTGAAAAATCAATTGTTTTTCTTCTGCGCGTTTTCGACCATCTTACCCAGAGTCCTTGTCAGAACGTCGAGGTCTTCCCGGCTGATCCCGGCTATGGTGTCGTTTTTAAACTTTTCGACGACGGGGATGAGCTCGGTGCAGATGCGCTCGCCCTTTTCCGTCAGGGACGGGAACCTCACGCGCTTATCCGTATCGCTGCCGGAGCGGGTGACAAGCCCGTCCTGTTCCATCTCCTGAAGGAGCCTCACGACCGTGGGTTCCTTGACCGACATTTTGTCGGCCAGCCCGCGCTGCGTTATGGCATTGCCCGTGTAAATGTAGTACAGGGCGATCCACTGGATCCGGCTTATTTCATATGGCCGGAACCGCCGCTCCAGAGCCTTAACGAAAGTCTTGGCGCTCCGGGCCGTTATAAAGGCGATGCAGTCGTCCAGATTAAACATTTCAATCACCCGCCGTCAACGTGTTTTATGATATTATTTTACCATATTGTTATTGCAAACCGCAAGGCGCAAACGGAGCGGATTGGCCAACTCTGAAAGCGCGGATAAAAGCGATTATAAATCGGACCTGTTGAAGCTTCAACAGGTCCGATTCCGGCTTTATATCATTCCGTTATGACGCCGGCTCTTACGAGCTTTACGCCGTTAGCCAGGCAGTCGCCCACCGGGCATCTGCTCTCGATAAAGTCTGCGAAGGCCTCGGCCTTTTCCTGGGGCTCGTCCGTCTTAAAATGAATGGCATAGCGGATTTCCTGAAAGCCGTTTCTCACGTCGGCAAGTCCCATGAAGCCGTCCGGGTCCAGATCGCCCTCAAGCTCGACATGGACTTCTTCAAATTTGAATTTCTGCGCCTTTGCAAAAGCGGCGGCGACAATCGACTGGCAGGCGCCGAAAGCGCACAGAACCGCTTCCACCGGGTTCATCGCGATATCGGTTCCGCCCAGCTCACGCGGCTCGTCCAGCGTGATCTTGAACCCCCGCGCGTCCGCCTCCACCTGCATCCCATTTGGAAGCTTTTTAACACTGGCTTTAAATGTTGTTAACATATTTATTTCTCCTTTTTGAGTTTCAGGATTAGTATGTGTATCTGCTGTTATATTAGCATGGATTTGTTGGGAAATCAATACTTAGATAAGTAAGTATAATTCCGCTCACAAGTGCATTTATATGGACATCTACAAAATGCTTGAACGTTTATGCGAGATTTTGCCAATTTATAGTATATTTATATTGTACGGGAGTTTAACGAGTGATAAGATTATCATGGCAAATGTTAAATCTTTATGTTGTAGGTCTCGCAGTTTAGCAATTATGGGAAATTTCATGTGATTTAATTATACAATTTTGGATTACGACGGTGATTAGCGTAACCCCTGAAGGACTATATACGTTTTTAGCAATGCTCTGCTATACGGGCGTATAAAACTGGATAGTAAAGGAGTGTGCAAAGGTGCTAAAATATATGCAATTATCAAAAGAAGTACAGGAACATATCATTCATGATAGAGAAATGCATATTGAGAACCCGAACAAATGTTTGAATGAATTTGCTATACGCAGAAATACAGAACGTGATATCGCAAATTTATGGAGACCGGCTTTTGTACGCGACATAGAAAAAATTATGCATTGCCCTTTCTATAATCGTTATGCCGACAAAACACAAGTATTTTCATTTTATCGAAATGATGATATTACCAGAAGGGCTTTACATGTTCAGCTAGTTTCAAGAATTTCACGAAATATTGGAACGTATTGAACTTAAATATTGATTTAATCGAGGCAATCGCTTTAGGACATGATATAGGGCATACTCCTTTCGGCCATGCAGGAGAAAGATTTTTAAATATATTATTTCAGGAAAACACAGGGCGTTATTTTAATCATAATGTTCATAGTGTCCGGGTTTTAGATACGTTGTTTGCTAGGAATCTAAGTTTACAAACGTTAGATGGATTTTTATGTCACAATGGGGAGTATGAGTTAAAAGAATACAGACCGGTTCGACTAACCGATTTTTCTGACTTTGATAAAAATGTTGAAAATTGCTATATCGATAAGTCAAATATAAATAAATTAATCCCATCTACTTTAGAAGGATGTGTTGTGAGAATCTGCGATATGATTGCGTACTTGGGAAAAGATAGACAGGACGCAAGAAATGCAAATTTGCTACAAGGAACGCAGAATTTCACTAAAGGTACAATTGGAGTTGAAAATGCCGAGATCATTAATAATTTGGTCGTCAATATTGTAGAAAACAGTTATGAAAAAGATTGCATAATAA
>JBFWIW010000047.1:15515-19500 GCA_050253535.1 Oscillospiraceae bacterium | reverse complement strand
AAAGATTGCATAATAATGAATCAGGATATCTTTAATGAATTGAAAACAGCGAAACTGGAAAATTACAATATTATTTATCGGAATGATAGGATAGATAAACTTTACAATGAAAATATTCAACCCATGTTTCATGAGGTTTATTACAAATTGTTAGAACTAGCAAAAGATAAGAAAAAAGATTCTGTCCTTTATAGACATCATATTGATTTTATTCAAAAAAACAGAAAATATTACTCTACAGAAGAAAACTATCTGGATCAAGAACCCAATCAAATAGTTGTAGATTATATTGCGAGTATGACTGATGACTATTTTATAGATTTATACCACTACTTATTCCCTCACGGAAAATATAGAATTGACTATATATCCTATTTTGACTAATCAAATGCTAAATAAAACCAAAAGTTAAAGTGAATCGGATCGTTGGAACAAACTTTCTATAATATTTATGATTAGCATTTTAAAGGTGAGGATAAATTTCGCTTAATCCATAAAGGAAGCTCATGGGAGTTCCCGGGAGTTCACTGTTTACATAAACCCGCCTGGGACATATAATCAGGACATGAAAGGTGATACAGCGGAAGCGGAGATTTGTGCAGGGGGGCGGTGCGCGGTGAAGGCTAAAGTTTGCGGCGGGTGGGCCTACTGCCCGGGGTGCGGGAGGAAAATTTGCAGGGTGAAGGGCGGAGCGCAGGTCTCCGGGCTGGAATTCAAGTGCAGATCCTGCAGGCAGCTTTTTGATATCGAGATTGAAACCGAGACCTGATACCAATTACTGATACATCATATTAAAGGCCCTAAGAGTCGAGGCCACATTTCCCAAACGGGATAATGTGGCCCCGACTCTTTTCTTTTATGGCGTCAGGGAAAAGTCCGGCGTTTTGGCCGGGAAAGTTAAGTCTAACGCGCCGACGGGCATTACAGCGCGTGTTTCCGCGCGGATAAGCCCGGCTCACGGTCTTCATATACGAAAAAGCCCGCGGCTTTATCCGCGGCGTCAAATCGCGGGGCGCGGGAGGGATGGCCTGCTTTCAGGCGGCGTTTTGGAGACCATGGAGCAGGAGGCAAAACAAGAATGGCCCGTATCGGCGCGTTATGCTTAACTCTCTATGCGCGGAATCCGGATGCCGGCGGACATTATGCCGAACAATCCGGAATGAGGAGGCGATTCAGGGGGAGAAATGGCGAGGACAAAGACAGGAGCAAAAATGCCCGTGTCCGGGGACGGGAAGAATGTCGTAACCATGGAACTCGGGGAGGCTAACCCCAAGCAGAAGCTCTTCTACGAGAGCAGGACGCTCTATACCGCATACGGCGGGGCGCGCGGCGGCGGCAAGACGCACGCCATAAGGGTGAAAGCGGCGGGCGGGGCGCTCCGGTGGCCGGGGATAAAGATTCTCATCGTCCGGCGTACATACCCGGAGCTGCAGTCAAACCACATTGAGCCGTTCGTTAAGCTCGTCCCGGAAGCGGTCGGCACATATAAGAGCACGCTGCACACCATGTATTTCGTAAACGGCTCGACCATACGCTTCGGGCACTTTCAGAACGCGGGGGCGCAGACGGAGTATCAGGGGCAGGAGTACGACTGGATATTCCTCGACGAGGCGACGCAGTTCACCGAACAGGAGTTCCGCGTTCTCGGGGGGTGTTTACGCGGCGTTGCGGAGATACCGAAGCGGTTTTACCTGACCTGCAACCCCGGCGGCATCGGCCACCAGTGGGTGAAACGGCTCTTTATCGACAGGGCCTACAAGACCGATTCCGAGAACCCGGAGGAGAACGAGAGCCCGGACGACTATGCTTTTATCCCCGCGACGGTGGAGGACAACGTCCACCTGATGAAGGCGTCCCCCGCGTATGTACAGATGCTCTCAAATCTGCCGGAGAACATCAGGCGGGCGCACAGGTACGGTGACTGGAACGCGCTCTCGGGCTGCTATTTCCCCGAATTTTCTACCGGGAGGCACGTGATAAAGCCGTTTAAAATACCGGAGGAATGGGTGCGGTACCGGGCGTTCGATTACGGCTTCGACATGCTGGCCTGTTACTGGATAGCCGTAGATACCCTCGGCCGGTGTTATGTCTACCGGGAACTCAAGATACCCGGCCTAATCGTGTCGGACGCCGCGAAGATGATAATAAGCTGCACGCTGAAAGGCGAGCGAATAACCGTCACTTTCGCCCCGCCGGACATGTGGAGCCGTCAGCGGGACACGGGAAAGACGATGGCGGAGCTTTTTATGACCGGCGGGATCGGGATAGTCAGGGCCGACAACAACAGGATTCAGGGCCACATGCAGATAAAGGAGATGCTGGCGCCTATGGCGGACGGAAAACCGGCGCTCTTATTTTTTGACAGCTGCAAGGAGATAATCTCCGACATTCAGGCGATACAGGCGGACGAAAGGAACCCCAACGACTGCGCGAAGGAGCCGCACGGCGTTACCCACACGGTGGACGGCATCCGATACTTCTGCGTCTCAAGGACACTGCCGACCGAAATGCCTCAGCCGGCAGACTATTGGGCCGGGGACGAAGATGAAGAGGAATACGAGGCGTTTATGAAGGGCGGCGAGGTAAACACCGCGTACATTTCATATTGAGGAAATTTTGCGTAAAACGCGCTTTTATGCGGGTTTGTAATACATAAAGGAGGAAATTATGACGGTCTATTTACTTATTATCCCCGCGCTTTTTTGTCTCGGCGCCGTTTGGCGGTACAGGCTTTTCAAGAGGCTGGAGGACGCGGAGCGCAGACTCTGCGCGCTGGAGAACGGCTGCGCCGAGGAGGAGAACCCGGACGGCGGGAGCGAAGTCCTCAAAAAGCTTGAAGCGGAGGAGGCGGAGCGGCTCTATTCCGAGGGGATTGTGAACATCCTCGGCTACGACTACACGAAAAAGAGGGATGAATGATGGCGCATAAGTCCATGGACGAAGACGAAAAGTTCCGTGAGGTGTGGCTCGATTACGAGAAGGGCCTCAAATTCAATAACGCTATAAACCTGAACGACACCGTCGAGACGAACGAGAACTTTTTTATCGGCAAACAGTGGGAAGGTGTGGAGTCCAACGGCCTGCCGACCCCAGTGTTTAACTTTTTGAAGCGTGTAACGCTCTTTCAGGTGGCGAGCATCACGTCCGACAACATAAAAATGCAGACCTCCCCCCTGGCGGCGGCGGCTAACGACGAGGCGCTCTCCCGCATGACCGACATCGTAAACGCGGAGTTCGACAGCCTTTTTGAGCTTAACAAGATTTCGATCATGCTCCGTGAGTTCATGCGGAACGCTGCCGTCGACTCCGACGGGTGCACTTACACCTACTGGGACCCGGAAGCGGAGACGGGGCAGGCGGCAAAGGGCGCGATCATCACGGAGATAGTCGAGAACACCCGCGTGTTTTTCGGAAATCCCAACGACAGGCACGTCCAGAAGCAGCCCTACATCATCATTGCGCGGCGCGAGATGGCGGAGGACGTGCGGGAGCGGGCCGGACACAACGGCCTCGGCGGCGAGGGCATAAGGCCAGACTCGGACGACCGCAATAATAATATGGACGCTCTCGTCGACGACAAGGTCACGGTACTCTTAAAGCTCTGGAAGGACAGGAAGACAGGCACCATTCACGGGTGCGAGTGCACGCGCAGCGCGATGGTGCGGGAAGAGTGGGATCTGGGCCTGAAGCGCTACCCGATAACGTGGCTGAACTGGGATTACGTGCAGGACTGCTACCACGGGCAGGCGCTTATGACCGGCCTCATCCCGAACCAGATATTCATCAACAAGCTCTTCGCCATGAGCATGATCTCCCTCATGACGACGGCGTACCCCAAGATCATTTACGACAGGACGAGGATACCGAAGTGGACGAATCAGGTGGGCGCGGTCATCGGCGTGAACGGCGGGAATATAAACACCGCGGCGAAGATTATAGACCCCGCCGCGATATCACCGCAGATTTCGCAGTTTATCGAGCTCGC